>DALN01000128.1:0-1768 GCA_002499455.1 Methanoculleus sp. UBA77
TTGAGTGCGCCGGAAAGCGTAACTACAAGTATCGATACAATGAGTTGATAGGTTTGCATATGTACACGATCCAGAATGAGCAAAATATTACATTCTGACCGAAATTGTCCAGTACCATTGTACAGGTCCAGTACCATTGTAATTCTGCAAAAACGTTGTATTCTTTCGGCGAAACCGTAAGAAAGCCATTTATACCGGTTATTTTCAATGTATATCCTGGGGAAACAGGCGCATTACTCAGGGGCGGCGGGTATGGAATGTGACAGGACCGAAAAGCGGAAATCCGAACTGGAGCAGGTAGCCGGGATACTGCTCCGTCACGCCAACTGCCGTGCTCAGCGGGAGCCCCATGTTTCGGTAACACCTGCCCGGGACCTCCTGGGGCTGCTGGTTGACAGGCTGGAAGACGGCGTCGTGATGATTGGTCCGGACCAGACCGTCGTCTGGCTGAACAGCGCTATGGAGAGGCTCTTTGGCGTAAGCGGATACGAAACAATCGGCATGAACGCCGTGGAGTTCATATCCCACTGCATCTCCCCCTGTCTCATGAGCGGCGAGGCTCTCAAAGAAGATTTCATCGTATCCTGCTCCTTTGGTGAGGATATTCCGGTCAGGCGCTACTGCATCATCCGGAATCCGGATAACAGGATCCGGGTGGATTACTCGAGCACCGTAATTCCCGAAGGACCGAACCGGGGCGCACGCCTGGACGTCTACCGCGTCAGCCCGGATTCCGGCCGCCCGGAAGCGGGCCACCAGGAGTACCGGCAACGCTACGAAGTCCTCGCTGCCGTCTCTCCCGACCCGGTCATATCCCTCGATCCCGGCCTTACGATAACATCGGTGAGCCCCCCCGTGCAGCATCTCCTGGGCCACGATCCGAACGATCTCGCGGGAAAACACCTCTCTTCCATAATGGCCCCGGAGTCGGTTGCCGAGCTCCGCAAGGCCTGCTTCCGGGATCGTGTCTCCAGAGGGGCGGCAGGGGCCCTCGATCCGGCCGGGGATGTGCATTGCATGGAGGTAACCCTCACGGATGCACAGAACCGGCCGGTTGCAGCATTCCTCAGGTTCTCACTGGTTGACGACGGCGAAGGCAGTTTTTCCGGACTCATCGCGGTTGCACACAGAATGACCGACGACGACCTGTGGCGCCGGGTCTGCTCGCAGCTCGACGAAAACATCGAACAACTTGCCTGCCTCGGCGATCGGATCCGGAACCCGCTCGCTGTCATCATCGGCCTCGCCGATCTCGAGGAGAACGCTGTCACCCGGAGGATCTCGGAGCAGGCAAAGATCGTTGATGAAATTCTCACGGAACTGGACCGGGGATATGTCGCATCGCTGAGCGTCCGGGAATTCCTGAGGAAGCACTGCAACCTGGAGTACGATGCCCGGTCCGGTTCTGCCGGGGATACGCCGTCACCCTCCGGATCGTCGACAGACACGTCAACCGGCAGCGATTGACGTCTCAGGGCTCACGATCCCGGACGGGCCTCAAGTCTTTTATGTCGTCGCCGCATACCCCCGGCGCGGTTGTGCGGGTGAGATTGTATGCCATACTATGCGAGCAGCGAAGATCTGCCCCTGCTGGTGAGGAAACTGCTTCCCGAACACGGCAGGGAGATCTACCGCAAAGCGTTCAACAGTGCCTGGGAGCAGTATGCCGACCCCTCGGAACGGCGGAACCCGGAAGAGTCGCGTGAAGAAGTCGCCCATAAGGTCGCCTGGGCCGCGGTGGAGAGAGTCTATGCGAAGGACCCCCGGA
>DALN01000128.1:1837-3454 GCA_002499455.1 Methanoculleus sp. UBA77
CCTGTATTGACCCTCTTGCCGTGGGACAGGGTGTCCCACCGAATTCGGAGATGATATGCATGAGAGGTGCTACCGCACAGACGGAGACACGGGACGTTATACGGGGGAAGGGTCTCATGGACTACTCGGTCAGGAACCCGCGGGGCGAGGATCTCGGAACCATCAAGGATGTCATGATCGACATCAACGAAGGCTGCATCGCCTATGCCGCCCTCTCGTTCGGGGGCGTCATGGGGTTCGGCGACAAACTCTTTGCCATCCCCTGGGAGGCCCTGCAGTACAATCCGTCCGATGACACCTTCACCCTCGACGTGACGAAGGAGCGGCTGGAGAACGCACCCGGGTTTGACAAGAACCACTGGCCGACGACCGCTGAACGCGGATGGCTCTCCGGGATGTACAGCCACTACGGGTATACGCCCTACTGGGAGCGCCGCGTGGAGCGGTGAGCCCGGAAGAGAACAGGAACGACGATTGGGAGCGGGCCCGCGCAGAGAGCCGGGTCCGCGGCCGACGGCGGGTTGCACGTGACCGCAGGTGCTCCGGGCGCTGCCGTTTCCAGCCGGTTTTTGTGCATGGCGATCCTCCGGGACCCCTCCCTGCCCGGTCCTGCGCTCCGCAGGCGCCGCGTTGGGCGGGAGAGATAAGCACCCCGGCAGCCCGGATGTCCGTGCCGCCGGGGTCTCCCGTCTACACGGACCCTGAAAAGCGCCGAGATCGGGGCGCGCGCAGGGTTCCCTTCGTCAATTTTATTTAAACTTTGGGATCTGCAAACGGCTATGAGGTACTAAGACAAACATATCTCCGCGCACCAATGAAGAAGATCGTCATCAAGGGGGCGCGGGAGCACAACCTCAAAGACATCACCGTCGAACTCCCGCGTGACAGTCTCATCGTCCTCACCGGCGTCTCCGGGTCGGGGAAGTCCACGCTTGCCTTCGACACCATCTACGCCGAAGGGCAGCGGCGCTACGTGGAGTCGCTCTCCGCCTACGCGCGGCAGTTCCTCGGGCTGATGAGCAAGCCGGACGTCGACAGCATCGACGGGCTCTCGCCCGCCATCTCCATCGAGCAGAAGACGACGTCGAAGAATCCCCGGAGCACCGTCGGCACGGTCACCGAGATCTACGACTACCTCCGGCTCCTCTTTGCCCGGGTAGGGACGCCGTTCTGCCCGGAGCACCACATCCCCATCGAGGCCCAGTCGCCGGAGAAGATCGCGGACCGGATCGTCGCCACGATGGCCGGGACGGTCACCATCCTCTCCCCGGTCGTCCGGCAGAAGAAGGGGACCTACCAGCAGGTCTTCAAGGACCTCGACCGGGAAGGATACACCCGGGTCAGGGTCGACGGCGAGATCCACCGGACCGACGAGGAGATCGCCCTCGAGCGCTACCGGAAGCACGACATCGACGTGGTCATCGACCGGCTCTCCGTCGACGAACGGTCGAGGCTCGTCGAGGCCGTCGAGAACGCCCTTGCGAAGTCCGAGGGGCTCGTCATCGCCGTCGACGCCGACGGGAACGAGGAGACTTTCTCGTCACTCATGGCCTGCCCGGTCTGCGGGATTGCGTTTGAGGAACTCCAGCCCCGGATGTTCTCCTTCAACAGCCCCTT
>DALN01000112.1:0-170 GCA_002499455.1 Methanoculleus sp. UBA77
GCGGTGATCATCTGCTTCACCGGCACCATCGGGTTCATCGGCCTCGTGGCGCCCCACATCACCAGGATGGTGATCGGGACCGACCACCGCACCCTCCTCCCCGCGTCCGGGCTCGTGGGTGCCGTCCTCCTCCTCGGCGCCGACTGCCTCGCCCGCACCGCGATTCCCGG
>DALN01000112.1:209-4724 GCA_002499455.1 Methanoculleus sp. UBA77
TCTACCTCTTCATGCAGAGGAGGGATGCCTGATGCCGCTCCTCTGTGCACGAGGGGTCTCGTTCTCGTACCGCGACCGCCGGGTGCTCGAGGACGTCTCGTTCACCCTCGATGCGGGCGAGGTGCTCGGGCTCGTCGGGCCGAACGGTTCGGGGAAGACGACGCTGATCCGGTGCCTGGACCGGCTCCTCGACCCGGAAGGCGCCGTCCTCCTTGACGGGCGCGATACGCGCTCGATGAGCCGGCCCGAGATCGCGCGGACGGTCGCCTACGTCCCGCAGAACGGCGGTATCTCCAGTTCAGCGACGGTCTTTGAGACCGTCCTGATGGGCAGGCGGCCGCACCTGCGCTGGAGCGTCTCCGAAGAAGATAAACAGAAGGTCTCGGAGGCGCTCTCTCTCCTCGGCATCGGTGACTTTGCGTCCCGCAGGACCGACCGCCTCTCGGGAGGGGAGCGGCAGCGGGTGCTCGTCGCGCGTGCGCTTGCGCAGGACGCCCGGGTCCTCCTCCTCGACGAGCCGACGAGCGCGCTTGATATGCGCAACCGGATCGAGGTGATGGCCCTCCTGCGCCGGCTCGCAGAAGAACGCCGGCTTGCGGTGGTAGCGGCGATCCACGACCTGAATCTTGCCGCCCGCTACTGTCACCGGCTCCTGATCTTAAAGGACGGCCGGGTGCTCGGGAGAGGGACGCCGTCTTCCCTCCTGACCTCCGGGATGGTGCGTGCGGTCTACAGTATCGAGGCGGTCGTAAAAGACGAGATGGGGGTGCCCTACGTGGTCCCCCTCCGGCCGTCAGAGAATGACAACCTGGTGAAGATTCTATGAAGATAACTATAGTTGCCTGGGGCAGCGAACTGCTGCAGTTTTCCGGTGCAGCGCGGGAGGCGGGGATCGACCTCTCCGCGTGGCAGGTACATGAACTGATAGATGATTCAGAGAAGCGGAAGCGGTGCATTGAGTCGTGCCGGAGATCAGACGTTGTCCTGGTCCACCCCTCGAACGACTCGGTCTGGGACGAAATCCTCGGCGGCCTCGCGGAGGGCATCCCGGTTATATCGTTCGGCTACACCGATGCCTGGTGGTCGGCCTCGACCGTCCCGCTCGCAGTCGTCTCCACCGTGAGCGCCTACTTCCTCTACGGCGGGCCTGAGAACATCAGGAACCTGATCCGCTACGTCCAGGCCGAAGTGGCCGGGATGGACGTCGCCTACGCCCCCCCACAGGAGACACGCTGGGAGGGGATCTACCACCCGGACGCGGGTCGCATCTTCGATGACACCGACGCTTACCTCGCGTGGTATCCCTCCCGGCACCCCGTCCGCGTCGGGCTCCTCTTCTCCCGGACGCACTGGGTGAACGGTGACCTTGCCGTCGAGGATGCCCTGATCCAGGAACTCGAGAAGTATTATGATGTCCTCCCGGTCTTCTGCTTCGGGGTCCCGGATAAGGAGATCGGGGCACGGTCCGACCGGGAGGTGATAGAGACCTTCTTTACAGCTCCGATCTCCGGGCTCATCGACGCGCGAACGTTCACGCCGCCCCGTGACACCGATGCCTTCACCGAGACACTCGTGAAACTCGGCGTGCCGGTCTTCCACCCCCTGATCCTCTACCACCGGACTGAAGCGGAGTGGATGAGCGATACAGACGGGATGCGCGGGAGCGACGTCTCCTGGTACGTTGCGATGCCCGAGTTCCTGGGCGGGATCGAGATGGTGCCGATCGGTGCCGCGGAGAGCCGCGACCGGGCGGGCACCGAGGGCGAGCGGCACGTCCCCATAGACGAGCGAGTGGAGAAGTTTGTGGGCCGGGTCAGGAGGTGGATCGACCTTGCGCTAAAACCCGCCGCCGAGAGGCGGGTGGCCTTCATCCTCCACAACAAGCCCTGTGCATCGGTCGAGGCGACGGTCGGGGCCGGGGCGCATCTCGATACGCTGGAGAGCGTTGCCCGGGTCCTCGAGGCGATGCACGACCGCGGGTATGCGGTCGAGTGCCCGGGGAGCGGGAGAGACCTGATCGAGACCATCATGAACAAAAAAGCGATCAGCGACTTCCGCTGGACGTCGGTTGAGGAGATCGTCCGGAGGGGGGGCGCCCTTGCGCTGGTTGAGCCGGAGGAGTATGCCGCCTGGTTTGAGACCCTGCCTCCCGGTGTCCGGACCAGCATCTGCAAGGCGTGGGGGCGGCCGCCGGGTGAAGAGGTGGATGGGGTCCCGCCGGCGATGGTCTACGAGGGGAAGATCGTCGTCACCGGGGTGCGCTTTGGAAACGCCATCGTCTGCGTCCAGCCGAAACGCGGGTGCGCCGGCCCGCGGTGCGACGGAGAGGTCTGTCGGATCCTCCACGACCCGGGCGTTCCGCCGACCCACCAATACCTCGCGACATACCGCTACATCGAGGAGACGTTCGGTGCGGACGTGGTTATCCATGTCGGCACGCACGGGAACTTCGAGTTCCTCCCCGGGAAGTCAGTTGCCCTCTCTGATACCTGTTTCCCTGACATCGCCATCGGGACCGTCCCCCATCTCTACATCTACAACGCCGACAACCCGCCGGAGGGGACGATCGCCAAGCGGCGGAGTTACGCGACCCTGGTCGACCATATGCAGACGGTGATGACCTCAAGCGACCTCTACGCCGGACTGAAGGAACTCGAAGAGCAGATCGCGGACTACAACCGGGCAAAGGACGTCGACCGGGCACGGGCGCACGCGCTTGAGCATACCATCGCCGACCTCCTCGTGCAGACCGGGATCGCCGACGAGATGGGGTTTCGCGCCATGCACGAAGACGGGACGCCGTTCGAGGAGGTGGTCGCCGCTGCCCATACCGCCGTAACCCGGATCGCCGATACCCGGATCCCCGATGGGATGCATATCTTCGGCGAGGTGCCGGAGGGCGAGCGCCGGGTGGAGTTCATCCATGCTATCATGCGCTACAACGGTGAGGTGAGGGACGCGGTGCTCAGGATGACGGGGCATGACGCCTCGACTGCGGACGACGCCCTGCTGCGGGACGCCGAAGCCGCGGCAAAGAGCCTGATCGCCGCGATCCTGGAGGGGGAGCCTCCTGACCGGGCGGCTGAGCGGGTTCTGGGTGATCGCCTCCGCCGGCTCGACCTGGAGGCACTTCAGAAGATCCAGGATGGCGTCCTCGACCTTGCAGCCAGGATAGACGACTCTGATGAGATCGGGAGCCTGCTTTCTGGTTGTGCGGGGGGCTACATCCCGCCGGGCCCCTCGGGGCTGATCACGCGGGGCAAGCCCGAGGTGCTCCCCACCGGGCGGAACTTCTACTCGCTCGACCCCTTCCGTATCCCCACCCGCGCCGCGTGGCGGATCGGGACGCGGCTTGCGGAGAGTGTTATTCAGAAGTACATCGAGGAACACAGGGCGATCCCGGAGAACATCGGTATGTACTGGATGGCATCCGACGTTATGTGGGCCGACGGCGAGCAGCTCGCGCAGGTCTTCTCCCTCATCGGGGTCGAACCGGTCTGGACCGACGGCAGGGTCAGGTCCTACCGGGTGGTCCCGCTCGAAGAACTCGGGCGGCCGCGGATCGACGTCACCATCAGGATGAGCGGGATCCTCAGGGACTGCTTCTACTCCTGTATCGAACTCTTGGACGACGCTATCCGGGAGGTCGCCGGGCTGGACGAGCCCCCTGAGATGAACTTCATACGGAAGCACGCCCTCGAAGGGAGCGGGACGGCTCGTATCTTCGGGAGCAGGCCGGGCACCTACGGCAACGGCGTCAGCCTGGCGGTCTACGCGTCGGCCTGGAAGGAGGAGGCTGACCTTGCAGAGGTCTTTGTCAGGTGGAACAGTTACGCCTATGGACGGGACAACTTCGGTGAAGAGTCCCCGGAGACCTTCTCTGCGCAGCTTGCCACCGTCGACCTCACCTTCAACAAGACGGTGACCGACGAGTACGATCTCCTTGGGTGCTGCTGCTACTTCGGGGCGCACGGCGGGCTGACCGGGGCGGTGAGGGCGCTCTCGAACCGGGACGTGCCCGCCTACTACGGCGATACCCGTGACCGGGACCGCGTGGAGGTCAGGACGCTTGCAGAGGAGATACGGCGGGTCGTCAGGGCGAAACTCCTCAACCCGAAATGGATCGAGGGGATGAAGCGGCACGGCTACAAGGGTGCCGGGGACATATCCCGGCAGGTGGGAACCGTCTACGGGTGGGAGGCGACGACACAGGAGGTGGATGACCGGATCTTCGACGACATCACCCGCACGTTCGTCCTGGATGCGGAGATGCGGCAGTTCTTCGCGGACGAGAACCCCTGGGCGCTGGAGGAGATCGGGAGACGGCTGCTTGAAGCGCACGAACGCGGCCTCTGGGATGCCGATCCGGATGTTCTCGAAGGGTTGCGGGCGGCGTACCTGGAGATGGAGGGCTGGATCGAGGACCGGATGGGCGATGCCGGAGGCGACGTCCAGGGCGGTGCGGTTCGCGTGGTGACCGTGGGGGATGTAAAAGCACTGCGGGGAGCACGGGAG
>DALN01000112.1:4856-5279 GCA_002499455.1 Methanoculleus sp. UBA77
TCCCGGCGATGCGGGTGCCGCCGGGTCTTCGAGCTGGATTGCATACAGGTCGTTTCCATCGCTCACGACGATTGTCCTGCCGTCGGGAGACCACTGCTGCATCATGTACGTTGGATTATCAGGACCGAGGGGTGCGAGGCCGGAGCCGTCGCTCTCCATCACCCAGAGCTTCTGGTCCCTCGACTCCGACCGGAAGGCGATCCTGCTGCCGTCCGGCGACCAGACCGGGGATGTGTCCCAGTTTCCGGTCGTCAATTGCTCCGAACCCGATCCGTCGCTCTCGATAACCCGGAGAGAAAACTCCGGCAATGTTCCAGGCGGTGCCGCGACGACGTAGGCGATCCTGGTGCCGTCCGGGGACCAGGAATACCCGGATACGTTCCCTTCGCTGAACGTCATCTGTGTCTTGCCCGTTCCGTCGCT
>DALN01000075.1:0-267 GCA_002499455.1 Methanoculleus sp. UBA77
ACGGCCTTCTCGATCTGGCGCCGGTCCGCGGGACGGCCCTTTCTTCCCGCCGGCTCCGGGCACCGGCCGTCATGCTCGATCCGGTTCGCGAGGACGTCGCGGGGGAGGTCGACGAGGACCGGCCCGCACCGCCCCGTCCGGCTGATGAAGAAGGCCTCCCGGATGATGCCGGTAAGGTCCTCCGTCCGTTTGACCAGGTAGTTCTGCTTGGTGATCGGAGCGGTGATCCCGGTGATGTCCGCCTCCTGGAAGGCGTCGAGCCCGAGC
>DALN01000075.1:282-482 GCA_002499455.1 Methanoculleus sp. UBA77
ACCAGGTTGCAGGCGCCGGGCCCGGACGTCGCGAGGCAGACCCCGGTCTTCCCGCTCGCACGGGCGTAGCCGTCGGCCGCGTGCGCCGCCGCCTGCTCGTGCCTGACCAGGATGTGCCGGATGCCCGAACCGTCGAGTTCGTCGTAGATGGGGAGGACCGCGGCGCCGGGATACCCGAAGATGGTCGTCACCCCCTGCTC
>DALN01000075.1:615-12398 GCA_002499455.1 Methanoculleus sp. UBA77
GGTTGTCCACCACGCCGGAGTATACGTCTCCCGGGGATAAGAATGAATCGGGGGCGGCTCCCGGGGGGGCTGAACCCTCCCGCTCCTTCGTCTGATGCCCTCTGACATCCGGTTCTCCGGGGTGCGTGCCGGCCGGAGCGGCCATTCTCCGGCCGGCACGGGAGAGGACGTGCTCTGTCCGCGGAGCGGGTGTCCGCACCCGCTCTCCTACCCCATCGGCAGCCGGGGCTGCGGCCCCCGGTGGGCCCGGGAGTACTTAATAGTTGGGGTCGGGGGTGTGAGATCGGGATGGGCATGCAGGCTGCCGGGATGGGCGGGGTGGAAGTGCACTCCAGCGGGATATTCGGCAAACCCTGCCATCGGGATATACCGGTTTGCGCCTTCCGCGGCCTACCCGGGGCTGCACGCCGCCTCGATATCCTCAAGGTCGTAGACGAGGAACCCCTCCCCGCGGAGCCGGTCTTTCCCCTCGATGCCGCCGGCAACGAGGCAGAAGCGCTCGTCGGGGTAAGGATCGTGCCGGACGTGCTCCGCCTTCTGCGCGAGGCGCGTGAGCACACCGCGGGCCTCCCGCTCCGTGAGCTCCCCCCACTTGCACTCCCCAAAGACGATGCTCGCGTCGCTCTCACGGACGGCGACGAGGTCGATCTCCTCGCCGCGATACCACCACCGCCCGATAGTGTATCCCGGGAGGACCTTCCGGGCGAACTCGTTCCGCACGAAGACCTCGAACTGCTTGCCGAAGTAGGGGTTTATATCGACGGCACCGGCCGCACGGTCCTCTGTCTCGATCGCCTGCCGGTGCGAGAAGACGAAGTTGTACCAGAAATCGAAGATGCAGTCCTTGATCCGGTACAGCCCCTGCCGCCGGTTGGCGAGGATGGGCAGCTCCTTCTCGATGATCCCGAGCCGCGTCATCGCCTCGAGGTAGGGGTAGAGGTGGCGGGCGTCCATGCCGCAGAACTGCGCGATGGCACCCGGGGCAGTGTTCCCGACGGCAATGGCGTTGAGGATCGCCTGGTAGGTCTTGAGTTCCCGGAACTCCTGCGAGAGGAGGAAGTAGGGCTCCCGGTAGAAGTAGCCGTACTTATTGAAGAACTCCCGCTCGACGAAGGCGTCGTATCTCGCGTAATCCCCGGCCTTGAGGAGGTATTCGGGGATGCCCCCGATGGTCAGGTGAGCCTTGAGAGCGTCCCGGAAGGAGAACGCGGGGAGGAACCGTCGTGCGTCGCAGAACCGGAGCGGCCCTAGAAGCATGTCCCGGGTCCGCCGCCCATAGAGGGGCGAGGTGTAGGAGAGAGCACTGTCGGTCATCAGGCCGAGCATCGACCCGGAGAGGAGGATGCACCAGTTCGATTGCGCGAGGGCGGTGTCCCAGGCTTTCTGGAGCGCGGAGAGGACGGTCGGGTCGTTCTTGATAAGGTAGGTGAACTCGTCGATGACGAGGTAGCGGCGCTCCGTGAGCGGTATCCGGGCGATGTAGGTGAAGAGCTGGTCCCAGGTCGTGATATCAAGCGAGGTGAGGAGCGGGTCGGCGAAGAACCGGGCTACCGCCTCCTGCAGCCGCCGGATCTGGATCTGCGGCGCGGTGTCCTCGGCGAAATGGAGGATGCCCTCCTTGCCGCGGACGAACTCGGTGACCAGTCGGGTTTTACCGATCCGGCGCCGCCCGTAGAGGATGATCAACCGGCCGCCGTCCTTCTGCCACTCCTCCTCGAGAAGGGCACGCTCGGTCTCACGGTCGATGAACTCCCTAATCATGATTAGTACTAATCTGGATTAGTATTAAGGGCTCCGGTGCCGGGGGTGAGGTCGGGCGCACCGATTTCTGTCCGAAGATCCCGGCGCCAGATCCTTCTCACCACGGGTCTGGCGCCGGTGAGGTCCGGAAGTCTCGGGTGCAGTTTCGGGCTGATCACCCGGCTCCGGTTGTTTTCTGACGGTAGGCTTCAATCGGGACATCATCTCCATCAGCCGCCATCGACGTTCGTCCTCGATAACCCCAAACTGCAACTCATAATGTCGAATACACTGCTGCTCGGACTCGATGAGATCGCTCACTTCTATCAATGCAAGGTCAGCCTCATCGAGATTATCAGAGCCATCATCGAATTCATCGGGCTCATTAAATGCACGGCACTCCTCGGAATACTCGAGATCGGCGATCTCCTCCTCCAGCGCATCAATCTCGCCCAGGATGGCCTCGTCGCAGGTCTCGGGTTCCACCGATCCCTGCCACTGAGTATCGAGCAGCAGGCCCTGAAGGTATCGAATCTTCTGGCGTAGCTCGTCAATCTGAATGGCAACGTCAGGATCTATGGTATCCTCGTCAAGATCCTCCTCACGCCAGGGACCCGCATACCGCTCCGTCGCCTGCTCAGGTGCCGTCCGGCCCTTGAACACCGGGATACGGAGACCGGGAGCGGCCGCACACAACTCTTCAATCCACTCGAACTCCCGCATGAGTTGCTGTTCTTCGTATGTATCGAACGGTTCAGGATCACAGAGGCCAGAACTGGCGACAGGAGCAGCGCCCGCCCGTATCGCCCTGCTTACGTCGGGCTCTCGTGAGGGCATCAGCCGCCGGGTGTGGTTGACGACGGCATTCGCTATCTCATCCCGGATCTTCGACGCCGCCTGCCTCCGGTTGAGGTTCCGGAAACCCTCAGCGATATCTTTGAATCCTTCCTCCGGGGTTGTGCTGGCAGCACGACAGAATCCTGCCAGGATCAGGAGGCCCGGATGGGAGGGATACTCTTCAAGTTGCCTCCGGCAGGCACCGAGGAGCTGGGTGAGATCGTCCATTCCCTGCACCCGGTCAAGCTCAGCCAGCCAGAGACGGTGATCATCGCTTCGCGCAAGCCGCTTGACGGTCCCGGTGAATTTTGACGCCTCAAGATACGTGAGGAGTGCCTCACGGAACGCCGCCGGCCCCTGCTCCACGCCGTCCCGTGCGGCCTGGAGCATGTGGAGGATCGCGCGTCTTCGCCGTTTCTCGATCGTCTCGTAGAAGTACTCGATAAGAATGCATCCCGCGTCGTACGCGGCCTCGGGGTATGTCTCTTTCAGGACCCTGCCGCGGAAGAGGGCGTTCAGCTCGCTCTCGGTCATCCGCTTGCCGAGATACTCCCTGAGACGGGCGTAGATGGCACCGGGATCCGTGCGTTTGAGGTCGATGCGGAACCGCTTTCCGGTGTAGTCGTAGGCGTGGTCAACGATTGCCCCGGTAAGATAGCAGCGGTGGAGCGCCATCTCGAACGTTCGCTTGCGATCCTCGCCGGATGCATTATCAGGCTCACCGGTAGTAGCAAATTGTGGCGGAAAATCCCAGATGGAGGACTCAAAACTCTTTGTGTCGTCCGAGCCGGGTATCTGCGGCCTGAGGATCTCATAAATAGCATAATATAGCGCCCGCTGTTCGTGCCAGGTTCCGGGGAACGTCTGCCGGAGGAACCAGAGGTTTCGCACGGCGTCTTCTTGCTGGCTGAGATTATGATCAGACCGAGAGACGAGCGCATCATGCGGTGTCACTCCGGGGTCCAGAAGTTTATCGGCTCGCTCCGGCATCTCATCCACGAAGACCGCCACACACCGGGCCGGCTTGCCGTCGCGGCCTGCACGCCCGGCCTGCTGGTAGAAGTCCTCGAGCGACCTCGGAAGTATCGCGTGGATGGTGAACCGGATGTTCGGTTTATCGATCCCCATCCCGAAGCTGTGGGTGCAGGCCAGGAGGGGAATCCGGTCGTTCTTGAAGTCGACCTGCAGTTCCGCTTTCTCCTGCTCCCAACGATCTTTATCGACGCCGGCAGGTGCTTTCCCGGCGTATTTCGGGATATCGCGGCCAAGCCTGCTCGCGAGTTCGCCCGCAATCTGGGTCACCCCGACATCCCCTCCAACGAAATTGGAGAAGATGAGGCCGCCGGGAGCGCCCCCGGAGGCAAGGGAAGGGTCATGGAGAAGGTTCTGCAGGATCTCTGCAAGACCCTTTATCCGGTCAGCCCCTGATACCCGGTAAACCTCAAAGGTGAGTTCCGGGCGGTCGAACGTCGAGGGTTCGATGACTGCATCCGGCTCGTAGATCATGAGGATATGCCGGATATCGATGAGGACGTTCTGCGAGGCGGTGCCGGTCAGGGCCATGAGAACGGGTTTTCGGGCCGCATGCTCGCCCATCCTCCGCCAGATGTTCATGTAGGCAAGCCGGAAGTCGTGCCCCCACTCGCTGACACAGTGAGCCTCGTCGACGACGCAGTAGGTGATGTTGTCCATCTGCCGGTTGACCAGGTTGATGAACTCCGGGATCTGGAGCCGCTCCGGCGAGTTGAAGACAAAGAGGAACTCACCCCGCTCCATCTTCCGGTATCCACGCTGACGGAGCTCGGCGTCTTTTGTGTCGGCATCACCCGCACCACTCATGAAGGTGTGGCAACGGTGGATCCCCATCGCCTCCAGGCTGCTCTTCTGGTCGATCATCAGCGACCGGAGGGGGTCGACGATGAAGGTGAATCCCGGCTGGACGAGCGAGGAGAGCTGGTAGCAGAGCGATTTTCCGGCGGCAGTGGGGAGGAGACCGATGACCGGGCGGAGCGAGAGGGCACGCTCGATGATCTCCCGCTGTTTCGGCCTGAACGCCACTTTACGGAAGAGATTCTGGAGCAGGTGGTCGAGGCTCGCGTTCACCGCACCGGGATTGAGCCGGGCGAACTCAACCGCACGGGGAGAGGCCGGGATGAACGGCTCGACGTACTCCGACCAGACCGGGCAGGGTGCCACGACGATGCTCTTCTTGGCGGCAGGTGCGTCCCATGCCGCTGCCGAGGGATACCCGTAGTAGACCAGATCGCCATCGGGGTCTGTGCCGGGGACGAGGGTCAGCGCCACCGGGTCGCCGGGCGTATGAAGCGCGGTGATCGCGTTCAGCATCTCCTGGACCGCGGCAACGACCGGTTCAAGGGGGAGAGCCAGGGGATTCGCGATCCGGAGAGAGCGCCTGTCCCCGGCATGGAGGATCTGCGCCACCGCGACGGCGATCTGCGCCTCGGCGACCGGAAGCGTGATGAGGTTGCAGAGTGCCGCCCTTGTCCGGGGGTCCATACGGCGCAGGGTCGCGGCAG
Source organism: Methanoculleus sp. UBA77 (assembly GCA_002499455.1). GTDB lineage: Archaea > Halobacteriota > Methanomicrobia > Methanomicrobiales > Methanoculleaceae > Methanoculleus. The sequence goes on from DALN01000075.1 coordinate 5,730, forward strand.
CGGAGAGCATCTTCCGGGGTATGGCTCTCGAGATTCCTTCGATGATCTGCTCAAATTTCTCCTGCCACCCCGCCCTCTTTCCGAGGGGGAACCGGTAGACCGCCCACCCGGCAGCCCTGAGGTCCAGGTCGCGCTTCCGGTCTTTAGACAGTTGCTCAAACGTGTGGCTGCTGTCATCAACCTCGATGACCAGCCTGAACCAGCCTTCCTGATGGTCCGGCACTTCCAGCGCAAAATCGACCCGCTCGTCGTGGTGACCCGAGATCCCCATCGAATCCATGAGGCGCTGCGGCAGGAAGAGCAGGCCGAGGCGAGGATCGGGGAGCCCATCGAGGAGCATGTTGAAGAACGCCTCTTCCGGCGGGGTGCAGAGCGACCTGTAACGCTCAAGGAGGGCGTCGACCTCGCCCTCATCGAGCAGCAGCTCGGGGATGTAGCAGGCCTGCAACAGATCGGCGAGATCGTCCCTGCGCGGTGTGCACCGGAACACGAACGCCCCCGTATCCGTCTCTTCGGCAGCATCAAGGAGCCCGGCGGCTTGTGCTTCGTTGAGGACGTATCGCTCGACCCGGAGGCTGCAGGGAGCAGGGATCCCACGCTGGGCAATCTTTCCAAGGACCGGCCCGATCACCTCGTGCTTCTCCGCGCCGGTATGCACCGGCTTTGAAAGAGTAAACCCGCTTCGGTATTGTGCATACCGCCGTACGTCCGACGAGGCAAATGCCGGAGGCTCGGCAAGCAGCCGGGCGACACCATCGGCCATATACGCCGCGGCAGAATACAATCCGAGCCATGGGCACCCGTTTTGCTGCATTGTGGTATTCCCCAGGAGTCCGTTTACCTGTATGAGACCTTTCCGGGGGAGGATAAATAAGGCCTCTGGTTTTGTGGGTAGTAAGACGGTTACGGCCGGCGAGAACGACCAGGCTTACATCCTCGCCGGAAGCCGGCCATGACCTCGGACAGCGGCTCCCGCAGGTATATTTATGTGGACAAATTGTAAATGCTATTTACAATATGTCCACCATAATGCAGGGGATGATCCGGCGGGATGCAGAGGCGCAGATCCGGTCGCTCGCTCTCGGCTTCCCGGCAGTAGCGGTCATCGGCCCCCGCCAGTCCGGAAAGACGACGCTCGTCCGGTCGGTATTCCCGCAGCTGCCCTACGTCCTGCTCGAAGATCCCGACACCCGGGCCTTCGCAGAAGAGGACCCCCGCAGTTTCCTCGCACAGTACGAGAAGACCGGGGCGGTCCTCGACGAGGTGCAGAGGGTCCCGGAGCTCTTCTCGTACCTCCAGGGAGTCCTCGATGCGAATCAGAGGCCGGGACAGTTCGTCCTCACCGGGTCCCAGAACTTCCTGATGATGGAACGGATATCCCAGTCGCTCGCCGGCCGGGTCGGGATCGTCAAACTCCTCCCCCTCTCGATGGGGGAACTTGTCCGTGCCGGCATCGAGATCGAACGCTACGAGGACCTCCTCTACGCCGGCCTCTTTCCCCGCCCCTACAGCAGCAGCATTCACCCGCGAGACTTCTATTCATCGTATATCCAGACCTACATCGAGCGCGATCTCCGCCTTCTCAAGCAGGTGCAGAACCTCTCGGCGTTCCAGACGTTCATGAAGATGTGCGCCTATCGGTCCGGCCAGGTGGTGAACTACTCGTCTCTCGCACATGACTGCGGCATCACCCATAACACGGCGAAAGAGTGGCTATCTCTCCTGGAGACGTCGATGCTGATCGTCGAGATCCGGCCCCATCACAAGAACTTCAACAAGCGGCTTATCAAGATGCCCAAACTCTACTTCACGGATCCCGGCCTTGCTGCACACCTGGCCGGGGTGCAGGGTGCCGACGATCTCGGCTACCACCCCTTGAAAGGAGGGCTCTTTGAATCGCTGATCATAACGGAGTTCCAGAAGTTCCGCTTCAACCGGGGGAAAGAGTCCAACCTCTACTTCTGGCGGGACAAGCTCGGACACGAGATCGACTGTATCATCGAGTATCAGGGGTGGGATCCCGTCCCGGTCGAGATCAAGTCGGGCCGAACCGCAAGTGCCGACTTCTTTGACGAGATCACCTACTGGAACAGGCTCTCCGGCAACGCCCCGGATCGCTCGTTCGTGGTCTACGGGGGCGACCGGTCCCAGCGCCGGGCGGCGGGGCACCTGGTCGGGTACCGGGATCTCGAGCCGATTACCCGGTACCTGGAGTGAGTCCGGTGATATACACGAGAATACAAACGCTTTCAGTCCCGGTACCTGGATTCTCTCAAGCGGCCCGGCAGCTTTTGCTCCGTTGAGATTGCGCCGCTCAACCAGGAGACCACGGGGGCGGGTTCGCGCACCGGCAGGTTCAAATGAACAGACGTTCATATTTCCGAACATATGTTCGATGATACGAACATACTCTCCGGAGCCTCGCTCACGCTTCTCCGGTTCCTGGGCAGGCACTATCGCGACGGCTACTATGTCCGCGAGCTTGCCCGGCTGCTCGGGCTGGGGGTGGGTTCGGCCAGCGAGACGCTGACCCGCCTGGCCCGGGCCGGCCTGGTGCATCGCGAAGAGCGTGGGCGCCTCGTGGTCTACCGGGCAGCGATGGAGAGCCCGCTCCTCCGCGAGGTGAAGGTCTGCGCCACGCTCATTGAGCTCAACCCGCTGATCCTTCGCCTGCGGGGCGACGCGACGAGGGTGATCCTCTTTGGGAGCACGGCGACCGGCGACGATACCCACGAGAGCGACATCGATCTCTTCATCGAGACAGGGGATGCGAAGGCCGCGGCAGAGAGCGTCGCCGCACTTGGGGCCGGGCTCGACCGCGAGATATCGCCGCTTATCCTCACGTCCGGAGAGTTCCGGTCCCTGAAGACTGCCGACCCGGCTCTCTACGAACGCATCCGTGCAGGAAAAGTCCTGATCGAGGCGTCGCGATGAAGTACCGGTTCGAGCAGTGCCTGCAGCGGGGAAAGATCGTCCGCATTCCGGTCGACCATGAACTGGTCGCCAAGGAGCTGCGTGAGGCGGAGCAGGATCTGGCTGCAGCAGAGCATTCTCTCATAGAAGATAACACAAAGTGGGCAATCATCCAGGGCTACTACGCACAGTTCCACGCCCTGCGCGCCCTCGTCTTCTCCGGGGGCTACCGTGAAAAGAGCCACTCCTGCCTCAGATACGCCGTCGAGGCCCTCTATGTCGACGAAGGCCTTCTCCCGGCATCGATACTCGAAGACTTCAACTTTGCCATGCGCACGCGGGAGGGCGCGGATTACGGCTGCGTCTACTCAGCGACCGATGCCCGGGATGTGGTTGCATCGGCAGGTGTGGTCGTGGGCCGGATCCGGGCGATGCTCGAGTGAACCCTCCCACGCCGCCTTGACGACCTCCTTGACCTGCTCCTCGACGGACTTGAAGGGGCCGATGTTCACCCTCGCCTTCTCCATCGCAAGCTCGATCCGCTGTGGGGGATGGGGGAAGCCGGTCTACGGGTACCGGCGGATCCCCGTGCCAGAAAAAAGGTGGGATCAGTCAACGGCCTCAAGGCTGATCCCGAAACACCCCATGCAGAAGAGTTCGATGTCGTAGTCTGCCGTATCGGAGACGATCGCCGGGGACTGCCGGACAACCCTGAAGGAGACGGCGTCGTCGGGCAGGGCCGGGTCCATCGGAGCGTCGACGTTCTTCTGGATGACGAGGCGTGCTGGATCGAGGTTCGCGGCGTAGTAGTCCTTGAACGCGGTCCGCTTCTCGTCGGGCATGGCAACCCAGTCGGCCGCCTCGGCGACCGTCAGGTCGTTGGGGACCCAGCCGTAGCCGGGCAGGTAATACTCCGACCAGAAGTGGCCGCCGGGCGTCTCAGCCATGATCATCTGGTAGCCGCCGAGGGTGCGGGCGGGGATCCCGAGCGACCGGCAGAATGCAGAGAAGAGCAAGCTCTGGGTGCCGCAGTCGCCATGATCGGTCTCGAACATATAGGTCGACTCGGCCACTTTCGGCTCGCGGGCGTCGAGCGAGCCGTGCGGAACGTGGCTGTAGGGGTAGGTCTCTATGATGTGGTAGTAGATCATCTGCGCCTGGAGGTGCGGGTTCGTCTCGCTTCCGACGATCTCCCTCGCCTTCTCCCGGACGGCGTCCGTGAGTTCGATGTTCCGCTCGGACTTCGTGTAGAGCAGGTACTCGGGGTCGCTCGTGTTGTACTCCCCGACCAGTGCCGGATCGATATCCTCGAAGATCTGCTCGTAGGAGGTGAACGCGATATCCGCCGTGATGACGAGGTCCCCGTTGACTGCGTCGGCCGGGACCTCGTAGTAGACGTAGCCGATAGCCCCTGTGGTGAACGGGCCGGCGACGATGAAGTCGGGAGCCGAGAGGTTCGTGACGGTGACGTTCCTCTGCGACTCCGTCTCGACCGGGAGCGGGAACCAGATCTTCAAGATTCCCGTCGACGGGAGCGCCTCGTGCGGGATCTCGAGCCGTTCGACGCCCGCGTAGCGCACCGGGTTCACGTACGGCCCGTGCTCCGGACGGTTCTCCGACCAGGCATACCGGCCGATGTAGTCGAAGTCCACACCACTCGCGGTCTGCTTCTGCATCTCGTCGGGGTGCGCGTAGAGGTAGTTCCCGGCGACGTCGAGGTAGTAGAGCGTCTCGTTCTCCGAGACGATCGTCTGGGCGCGAGCATCCAGCCATTCGGCTATCGCCGCATCGGTGATCCCGGGGACCCTCTCCTGCAGCGCCGCCTCTGCGGCGCTACGGTCGAGCGGGTACTCCATGACCGTCCGGTTCGTCCGGAAGATGGCGTTCCTCGCCGTCAACGCCTTATCCGTATCGCCGGCATCGGTGTAGAGGGCGTAGGCCTCCGTAAACCGTTCTTCGGCAGTCCGGTAGTTGCCGGCTTCGTATTCGGCGAGCCCCCGGGCGTAGGCCTCATCGGCCGGTGAAACAGGCTCGGTCTTTTCGTCCGTTGCGGCGGTGCATCCCGCTGCAGCGACGAGGACCAGAACGGCTGCCACGAGGAATGCGGTGATCGCGCGGTGAGTCATACGTGGGGGTACATGCGGAGCGACGAAAAACCTTTCTCTTTGTTCGGGCTCCTTTCCACGTGGTAACGGGGATTTCCGACATTCTGCCGCTACGCCGGATGCTGTCCCCGGTTGTCAGGCGCCATGAGCAGAGCGGAAGCACCGCAAAGACGTTCTATGGGAATGCGACGGAGTGAAGGGTGCGACGGACGGAACGTGCGACGTTCCTTAGGAGCAGAGCTTGAGCACCATAAGGTGTGCGAGAGGAGGGGTCCCACGATCAGCGCCGGGGCCGGCGTGCCGGGCGGGAGGATTACAACGGGCACCCGGAGGGCGTGGGTACCGCAATCCCTCTCCAGCCCGACGGCCGGGGACATCCTCCGGGACCCGGATCTGAACCCGCGTTTGAACTCTTCCAGGCAGGCGAGATGACCACCCGGACACGGCGGTCAGTATTATCACCACAAAGGGAGATGCTATTCTATCGGTGAGATCATGAGGACGTTCACGGCCGTGCTCTACAGGGAAGAGGATATGTACGTCGCGGAGTGCCCGGAGGTCGGCACCGTCAGCCGGGGTCGGACGGTGGAGGAAGCGACGGACGGGACGTCCGGAGCTTGAGCACCAGAGGTGCGAAGGCGGTAGCCAACCTCAAAGAGGCTACGGAGTTATACTTAGAAGAATTCCCGCTGGAAGACGGGAGAAGGCCGATCATCACGACATTTGAGGTGACCGAGGGGGCCCGGGCTTAAGCCGGTATCGGGCGAGACCGTGATTAAGATACTCTCGAAACAGTATGGATTCGTCATCACCGGGCAGACCGGGAGCCATGTGCGCCTGTCAAAGGTGACGCCCGGCGGGAGGATAGGTACCGTAGTCCCGCTGCACGACGAACTGAAGATTGGTACGCTCCGCGGGGTTCTGAAGCTGGCGAAGATCGATCCCGACGCTTTTGCCCGGTATCTCTGAAGAGGATGCGGAATGATCCCGGAGAGATGCACGTTCTGTAAAGGAGCCCTGCACGAGGGAACGGCCGAACTCATCGCACGGGTGGGGGATGAGATCATCGTCATCCGTGATGTCCCGGCCTACGTCTGCGACCGTTGCGGCGAGGCGTATTACACTGCAGAGGTCTCCCGGAAGATCGATGCCGTGATGAGAGATTTCCATAGCGGCAGGCTCTGCTGCCGGCCCCTTGCGGCAGGCGAGGTTGAACTCACCGGGTGAAGAGGCCGGGAAGCGCGATACCCACTAGACTCTCGCTCCTCTCCAGGAGATGAGTCGCCATGACCGGGAGTGATGCGTGATGGCGTATGATACTTGTTCGGTCACTTGTTCGGTTACTTGTTCGGTTACTTGTTCCTCAGCCTCTTCTACGGCTTCGGCCTGCCTGGCAGGCAGTCACCACTCGCGCCTCCGGGGCTCAAACTCAGGTGCTCGGAGCCCGTCGTTACTCGCACCTGCCGGTGCTCGAACTCCTTCCCCTTCGGGGAAGTCGTTACTCGAAAACGCTTCGCGTTTTCTCAAACTCCGGTGCTCCTGCTCCTGCCGGGACGGCAGTCGTACCCTCCGGCCCGTCGTCACTCGAAAACGCTCCGCGTTTTCTCAAACTCCGCCTGCCCCTGATGGGGCACGCGTCGTTCACCTCACC
>DALN01000094.1:0-2590 GCA_002499455.1 Methanoculleus sp. UBA77
CGGCGGCACGATCATCGCCGCCGAGCCGGCGGCCTACCGCGGGGCCGAGGGCGCGGACATCCGGGCTCAGGACCACGTCCGGCACATCCTCGCGACGAAGCGGCCGATCATGAGCGAGATGATCACGGTCGCGGAAGGGTTCCCGGCGGTGGTGATCGCTGCGCCGGTCTTCACGAACGAGAGCCGGTTTGTCGGGTTCACCGCCGCCGTCATCCGGCCGGAGATCCTTATCGGGAATATCGCCGGCCCGGCGGCGAACGGCACCCCGTACCAGGTGATGGTCGTCCAGACGGACGGGCGGCTGCTCTACGACACGGACCAGACCCAGATCGGGCGGATGACGCTCGAGGACCCGCTGTATGCGGACTACCCGGACCTGCTGGATACAGCGCGGCGGACCGCCGTCGAGCGGTACGGCACCGCGGTATACAGGTTTGCCACCGACGGAGGCGAGGTAGTGCAGAAGGAGATCATCTGGACGACCACCGGGCTCCACGGGACGGAGTGGAGGGTGGCGGTGATCCGGTCGGTTGAGTAGAAGTTAGATAAGGGACATCCATGCCCTCACTTTTTTGACGGTTTTGGCCATCTTCCTGAGGATCCTGCCGCGACTGAACGAAACCCGCGGCGGCATTCAGGATGATGTGCCAGAACGGAGAACGCCGGAGTCCGGCATACCTCACTGCGAGCCCCGCGACTCGACCTTCAGCACCACGAGCGTGATGTCGTCGAACTGGGGCTGGTCCCCGGCAAAGGCGGTGACATCCTCCACGATCGCCTTGATCATCTCCCGTGCCCCGAGGTCGAGCAGTTTCGGAATGAGCGTTGTAAGCCGCTCCATGCCGTACTCCTCCTCGCGCTCATTCGTGGCCTCGGTCACTCCGTCGGTGTAGAAGATCACCGTATCGCCGGGATTCAACCGGAGTTCCACGAGTTCGAGCTCGATATCGTCAAAGAGCCCGAGCGCGATCCCCTTCCCCTGGAGGAGTTCCGCAACGTTCGAGCCTTCCCTGAAGAGGAGGGGAGGGTTGTGGCCTGCGTTCACGTAGGTGAAGGTCCCCTTCCGGGTATCGAGGATACCGTAGAAGAGCGTGACGAACATGCATGTCTTTGAGTCCATGCAGATGTAGCGGTTCGCCTCCAGGATCGAGACGGCGGGGTCGGGGTTCTCCGACGCGCTCGCCCGGACGAGGGTGCGGGAGAGCGCCATGAAGAGTGCTGCAGGGACGCCTTTCCCCGATACGTCGGCGATCTCGACGCCCCAGCAGCCGTCGCCGACAGGGATGTAGTCGAAGAAGTCCCCGCCGACCTCGCGGGCGGGCAGGTTGAAGCCCGCGATGTCGAATCCGGGGATCACCGGCGCCGATTCGGGCAGGATGCTCTGCTGGATCTCCTTTGCAATCTCGAGCTCCTTTGCGATCCGCTCCTTCTCCGCGGTCGTCCGCCGGAGATCCTCGATATGCCCCTTGAGATCGGCTGCCATCCGGTTGAAGGAGCGGGCGAGATCCTCGAACTCGTCCCCGGTCTCCACCACCACCCGGTGGTCGAGATCCCCCTGGCCTATCGCCTCGGATCCCTTCTGCAGCTCCTCGATGGGCCGGGTCACATACCGGGTGACGGCGAGGGTCAGGAGGGCAACGACGGCGAGCAGGCCGAGGAACACCCCGGCAAAGACGGTCTTCATCGTCTCCTGCTGGCCGCTGATGTGCACGGCGGTATCCTCCGACGCCTGGAGGATGCTCGCCCGGGTCTCTTCTATCGGCACGAGCACCTCATCGACCGGCATCACCACCCCGACGCTCCAGTTTACGCTCCGGATAGGGGCATACGCGACGAACCGCTCCCCGTCCTCGAACCCGACCCTGGCGATCCCGGTCTCCCCGGCGGTCATCTTCCCGGCGACCGAGACGAGGTCAGGGTTCTCGCTTGAGAGCAGGTTCTCGGTGACGAACGACTCGTCCCACCGCATATCGCCCGAGGTGAGGCCGGGGCGGCTGATGACGTTCCCGTGCTGGTCGATCAGCATGGCGTAGCCCCGGTCGCCCACCTGGGTGCCGATGATCTGCTGGTTGATCGTCTCGATCGTGACGTCCGCGCCGACAACCCAGACCCAGTCCCTCCCGGCGTCGTAGATCGGCCGCGAGCAGGTCACCATCAGGCCGTGCCCGGTGAGGTCGACGTACGGCTCGGACCAGACCAGTCCGCCGTTCTCGACCGCCTGCGAAAACCAGCTCCTGGACCGGAAATCGAATGCAGGGTCGAGCCCGGTCGTCCAGGGGTAGATCATCGCCATCCCGGAACCCGTTCCGACGTAGACGGCAGCGAGGTGCCTGTTCGTCGTAACGATGGGGATGAAGATGTCGTCCATCGTCCCCGCGGCGTTCCGCTCCTCGGCAAGACGGCCGGCATCGATGCCGGGCGAGAGGAAGAGGACAGAGGTCGCACGCCGGTCCGCCGGTTCTTCGTCCTGCAGGTAGAAGTGCCGCGGCCGGACCATGGACGGGTTATCCATGACGGTCGCGGCGTAACGCTCCATGACCTCGAGGTCCCCGCTCACCTGTTCAAAGACGATGTTGCTGATGTAGGCCTG
>DALN01000094.1:2651-2915 GCA_002499455.1 Methanoculleus sp. UBA77
GCGTAGCGGCCGACGTCGTCCATCTGGACGAAGGCAAGAGAACCGGCGAGGAGGAGAGCGGCCGTTGAGAGGGCCAGGAATACGATGAGGAACTTGGTCCTGACCGGGATCCTGATCCGGTGCCCCTCCGGCTCGCTCTGGCTCATCAATAATGATTGTTCCGGGGGAGGAGATAAGACATGCTGGATCGAATTCGCCTTCTCCGCCAGGCCCTGCGGCCTTGCGATCGCAGAGGAGGGGTCGCTGCTCGTGGGCGACGACACC
>DALN01000094.1:2937-3273 GCA_002499455.1 Methanoculleus sp. UBA77
CCGGTTCAGGCCCGCCCGGCACCTTCGCCCTTCGCCTCCCGGAGGAGGAAGGAGAACGCCGCACCCTCCTCCGGGCGGCCAGGTATGCGGTCCTCGACCCAGATCCTGCCGCCATAGCGGTCGATGAGGATCCGGACCAGATAGAGGCCGAGGCCCTCGCCCACACCGCGCTGCTTCTTCTCGTAGCGGTGAAATATCTCGTCCTTCCGGGCGTCGGGGACGCCACGGCCGGTGTCCGCAACCGTCACCCGGACAAACCCGTCTCCCCCGTCCTCCGCCCGGATGAAGACCTCGACACCGGGACCCCCGTGCTTGACCGCGTTCCCGATCAGGTTC
>DALN01000094.1:3280-4027 GCA_002499455.1 Methanoculleus sp. UBA77
TCATACCGGAGGGGAAGATCCGGGAAGTGGGTGGCCTCATCCCGGATGACCGCATCGAGATCGATCGGCCGGATCTCGGGGGGTCCTGCGTGGATCCGCCGGATCTTCGAGACGATGCCGAGGATCTCGATGCTCTTGCCGATGCTCTTCTTCAGGCTCGCCGCATAGCAGGCCGCCTCCCCATCCAGCGAATCCTGGAGGAGTTCGGCGTAGAGGTTCGAGACATTCTCGGTGTTCCCGATATCGTGCGTCAGGATGTCGAGATAGAGGTTCGCCTCCCGGTGAGCGGACTCGAGATCCCGGTGGGTCCGGGCGAGCTCCTCCTCCGCCTCCTTCCGCCTGGAGACATCCCGGACAATACCGCCAAGATAAAGCGGCCGTCCGTCCGGATCGCAGATGACCGTGAACCGATCTTCAAGCCAGCGGTATTCGCCGTGCTTTGCGTGGAACCGGTACACGAGGAGCCCCTGGCCCGATGCGACTGCGTTGTTGAGTTCTGCCTCAACCGGTAGACGATCGTCGGGATGGATGCAATCCATGATCCCTTCGATATCCATCGCAGCCATCTCATCCGCCGAAAAGCCGAGGATCTGCTCGATGACCGGGCTCATATAGTCGTACCGGTCCGCCTGCAGGTTGCGCCGGTAAGCCGCATCGAGCGAGTTCTCAAGAACCGCGCGGAACCGCTCCTCGCTCTCCCGCAGGGCATCCTCCACCCTTTTTCGTTCGGAGTCGTCGTAGGTGTAG
>DALN01000148.1:0-155 GCA_002499455.1 Methanoculleus sp. UBA77
GCCGGCACGAACACGATCGCGAGCAGGCAGGTATTCGCGGGCTGCGTCGGGCATTTTCGTTTCGTCGCCCCTTTCGTCACGATCTTGGAGCCAGAGGCATCCACCGAGATCAGATCGTAGCGGTCGAACGTGCTGCCCGTGTCGAGCGTGACCGA
>DALN01000148.1:181-3838 GCA_002499455.1 Methanoculleus sp. UBA77
CTCGTTCCCGTCGCCGATACCTCGCACCCACTCATTACCGCGGTGCCCCGGAACGCTGCGAATAGGGCGTTCAACATCGGAGCAAAGCACGGATCACCGTCCTCAAACAGTTTCATGGATTTCTCACCCTGAACAATATTTCGTATTCGACCTCAATCGTCTCGTTTTTCTCCAGCGGAAGGTACGTTTTCCGGGTTAGTAGGGCCCCACCCCCATCTGTCACCCCGACCTCCGCCAGGAGCGTTCCGTTCACATCCGCAGACAACAACCGGCCACGGCTGACCACCTCACCGACCGCCCTGTTTTCCAAGTCGGCCGGTTTCGTGATCACCTGAGCCTGGAGCGAGGTGTCCGCTTCGCTCTCGGCCCGCGTCCCGGTCCCGGCGACCACAGATACAAGGACCCCCCTCCAGAGGTCCCGCTGCACGTTTCGTCCAGTCTCTGTTAGCATCTCATCTCACCTGCACTGCATCTCCCCGCTGATCCCCGATCCTGCCCCCGCCGGCCACCGGATCCCCAAGCCCTCCGCGAGCAGCCCCGAGCACAAACATGTCCCCAGGCACCAGCCGGGTATAGACAGCCAGCTCGACGTCCACCACGATCTCCTCAGTTAGATCGACGATCTCGAGGAGCGGGGCATCGCCGTCCGCAGCCCGGGCATCGATCCGGCTCACCTCATCGGAGAGCTGCGCGAGCACGTCCACGACGCCCTCGGAGTTCTCCGCCAGTTTCACGACCGTCTCCCCGGAGTCCCAGTCGTACTCAATCTGCGCAATCTGATACGTGCCGTCAACCTGCTGATCGGGGACCCTAACCGCACAGACATCGCCCGGCCGGATCCTGGCCCCGCCCCAGGTCGTCACGGTCCCGGTGCGGATCACCTGCCGATCGGCGAGGATCGCGGCGGCCTTCTGCCGCGCCTCTGCCTCTGATGCGAGCTCCGGGTATGTTTTCACGACCTCGACAACCACCGGGCGCGGGGCTCCGAACTGTTGCTGCAGCCGGAGCTGGGACGCCCGGTCCTGCACCGAGACCGCCCCGGTCGCGCCCGACTGCCCCCAGTAGATCGTGACCTTGTTGACCTCCGCCTGAGCGTCGTCCTCGAACTCAGCGTCCAGATACTCCCCCTCGACGAAATCCCGCGGGCTCCGGGACGACCGGCGCGGGCGGAAGAAGAAGTGCATCTGATCGTCTGCCCCAAACTCCTCCCCGTCGCTGGCTACCGAAAGTTCCGCGAGCACGACATCGAGCGGGTCCCCCTTCCACGTCTGCGTGAGCGTCTTGTCATACGTCACCGCGACCAGGGCTGGATCCCACGTGAGCGGGGTCAGGGTCGTGACCAGGTCCTCGAGGATCTGCGATATGGGCCGCTCCAGATAGGTCTTGAAGACTGTCCGCCGGCGCAGCCAGAAATCATGCGCGAGGAGTTTCCAGGTCGTGGTGTCGGCATCATTCGAGGTCTTAGAGATGAACCCGCCGAACCGGAGCTCAAACGGCCCCCCGTCCTCCGATACCCAGAGTTCGACCGGTGTGTCGAGGGGGTATGCTCTCTCAATTGCAGAATCCGGATCGTAGATCGTGACCTCTGCCGTCCTGGCGAACCGAGAGAACGCATCCTGCACCCAGCAGTCGAGGAGTTCCGCGATCTGCTCCCCGGTCCGCGGGTCGAACAGTCGCCACACGACCGGGATGGTCGCCGCGACCGGCTCGGTCGGCTCCAGGCCGTAGAACTCCGCGAGCGGGAGATCTGGCGAGAACCCGACCCGCACGCGGGCGAACGACTCCGAGAACTCAAACGAGGCCGTCACGCCGCCGGTCCCTCCTCGCCCTTCGACCGCTCGAACCCGGCGATGAATCTGACTGTATACCCGACCCGGGCCCGGTTCGTGCCCTGGTTTCGCCGGACCTCGTCGAAGATCACCTGTGGGAAGCGGTTTCCAGTCGGCGCATAGACCAGATCCGCCTCAGACGTCGCGGAATAATAATCATCCCCTAATTTGAGGTCGAAATTCCCACCGACGTACAATGCGAGGTTCTGGAGCTGCCGCCACTGCATCTCCGCCGTCACATCTCCCCGACCGAAGAGGCGCTGGATCGCCTGCCGGAAGTCTTGAGGCATGGCTGCGGCGTCGACGAACTCTCCCTGCAGGGTGATCTCGTGCCGGTAGATCCGCTTGTCCTTGCCGATGGATCCTTTCCCATCCTTCCTATCGCCGACGAACGCTTTGTTCTTCAGGACGACGTTCACCTCGTCGAGCGGGGCGAAGTAGAAGATTACCCGGCCTCCGGATCCCAAGTAGCAATAGTCCCAGGCGTTCATCTGCCTTTCCCCCTGAGCGCGTCCCGGATCTGCTCCTGCACCACGGTTGCGAGCCGGCGCTCATCGAAGTCCCGTGCCTGCGCCCCGGAAACGTTGACGGTGACGTTAACGCTCACCGGCGTGCTGTAGGTTGTCCCCCCTCCCGGCGCAACGGTGATATGAGGAGCGGGGATCGCTGCTGCGGGCGCCGGCGCGGCCTGCATCCCAGTCGCGAAGTGGCTGATGAAGTCACTCCCCCACCGCTCTGCCATCAAGTCGTTCCGGGTGATATCGAACGAGAGGGTGCTCTCGATCGCGGACCGGATCCGCGCCAGGGTCGACAGGAGTGATCCGTATTTCGAGTTCATCCCGGTGATAAACCGCCCCATGAGGTCCGACCCCCATACAGGTGCTTTTGCGACCAGGCTATCATAGGTCGCGGCCACGGTGGCCGTGGTCGTCTGTGATGTTGTTACGACCGACTGGGAGGAGGTCGAGGCGTTCGCCGCCATCGTCGCCATGCTCTGTGAGACCTGACTCATGCTCCCGTCTGCTGTCGTCTCGAACGTCTCCATCTGCGTCTGCAGGTCCTGGAGCTGCTGCATCGAGTCGGAGTACCCCGGGATCTCGACTGCCGGCATACCTGCGAACATCTCCTGCAGCCGGTCGGCCTGCGATGGAGTATCCCCACCGCCGAAGAGCCTATCGAGCCAGTCGGAAAACGGATGTTTCATCAGCGACGGATCGTTCGCCCACGCAGGTGTGACGACCCCTACCATGAGGTTGTCCCTGAGCCCGCCGGACGATCTCCACTCATCCCACCGCTTTTGCAGATCCGCGCCGGCTGCATCGAGCGAGCTTTTCAGGCTGTCGATCTTCGGCGCGAGCGCGTCGCCCAGGAACGGGATATTCGACACAATACCGTCGATCCAGTTCAGCGCGAACTGTGCCCCCCAGTGCCCGGCGGATGCCGCGACGAGGCTGAGCCACTCGACGATGTTGTCCTTGAGGTTCCCGAACACCACGCCGGCATTGTACGCGAACTGCCCCACTCGTGCCCCCGCCTCCTCAACGGCCTTGAATACGCCCAATTTCCAGAGCAGCCAGATCCCGACCCCTCCAAGCACCAGGCCGCCGAGGACTCCGACGGCGGCCCCGAGTAGGGTCAGCCCTCCGGCAGCTGTGGTGAGCCCGAGGCCACCTGAGAGCAGGCCGGTAAGCCCGCCGAGTGCTGCGGTCAGAGGGCCGAGGAGCCAGGTCAGACCCGCGACCGCCCCGGCGACCACCATGAGCCCAAGACTCACCAGGAGGGCGTATGCGATCACATCCTTCAGTGGTTCGGGCAGCTTGTCCCATGC
>DALN01000008.1:0-318 GCA_002499455.1 Methanoculleus sp. UBA77
CAGGACCAGATCCTCGAGCAGGCGAGGAAGATCTCCTGGACGCCGGAGCATATGTTCATCCGGATGGAGAACTGGGCGAACTCGATGGAGTGGGACTGGTGCATCTCCCGGCAGCGGATCTTCGCGACCCCGATCCCGGTCTGGTTCTGTGCCGCCTGCGGCGAGATGGTCCTCCCCGCCGCAGAAGACCTTCCCATCGACCCGACCGTCGATAAACCGAAGATCCCCTGCCCGAAGTGCGGCGGATCGGAGTTCGTCGGCGAGAAGGACGTTCTCGACACCTGGATGGACTCGTCGATATCGGTGCTCCACGTCACC
>DALN01000008.1:396-1419 GCA_002499455.1 Methanoculleus sp. UBA77
AGACGGGTTCAAGATGAGCAAGAGCCGCAACAACATCATCTCACCCGAAGAGATCGTCGGGCAGTACGGTGCGGACGCACTGAGACAGTGGGGTGCCGGGGGCGCCGCGACCGGCTCGGACATCATGTTCAACTGGAACGACGTCGTCGCCGCGTCCCGGTTCCAGACCAAGCTCTGGAACATCTTCCGGTTCGTCATGGGCCACCTGGAGTCCGGGGCAGGGGCGGAGGCGCCGGTGACGGAGCTCACCGACCGGTGGCTGCTCGTCAGGCTCTCCGAGACCGTCGCGGAGGTCACCGCCGCGATGGAAGGCTACCAGTTCGATCGGGCGCTCAGGGCGATCCGGGAGTTCGCCTGGAACACGCTTGCCGACGACTACATCGAGATCGCAAAGGGCCGCCTGTATGCGGAGGATGCGAGCAGGGCAAGCGCATGCAGCGCCCTTGCGACGACCATGGACGTCCTCTGCCGCCTCCTCGCCCCGATCATCCCGCACTTCGCCGAGGAGTGCTACCACAACCTCACCGGGAGGAGCGTGCACAAGGAGGCCTGGCCTGACTTTGCGTATGCCGACGATGAGGCAAAGCGCCACGGCGACCTCCTGGTGAAGACGATCGCCGAACTCCGTCGCTACAAGCACGATAAGGGCATGGCGCTGAACGCGCCGCTTGGCCACGTGATGATCTACGCGCCTGAACCGGTCGACGACGCCGGCGATGCCGGAAGGGCGCTCAACGCCGACGCCCACTGGTCCGCCGGCACGCCCCGGCTCGAGGAGGTCGTGGACGGCGTGGACTTCAACATGGCGATCATCGGCCCCTCGTTACGGAAGCAGGCCCGCGGATTCATGGAGGCCGTCCAGGCTCTCCCGCCCGAACTGCTCAAGAACCCGCCCGCAACCGTCACGGTCGACGGCACGGAGATCCCGGTCCCGGCCGGCTCCTTCACGCCGAAGGTCGCCTACCGGGTTGCCGGGGAAGAAGTGGACGTCCTCACGCTCGGGGACGTGATCGTGACGATCGG
>DALN01000008.1:1445-13956 GCA_002499455.1 Methanoculleus sp. UBA77
TACTCTCTCTGTTTTTTAGGATCGAGCCTTGCGACGGCATCCTCGACGGGGAGGACCAGGAGGAACGTCCGGTCGGGCCGTATCGACCATCCCTCGTGGATCTGGCGGAGCCAGAGGAGGGGGTCGGGGAGGATGCCGTCGAGGACGACCGGCTGGTAGGCGAACCGCGAGTCGGAGTAGCGATCGGATATGACGAGCCTTCCATCATCGAGCGCCGGGCGGATCAGCGTATCGATATGTGCAGCATGGTCGGCGCAGAAGAGGAGCGCCTCCGTGATCGGGTCCATACGCTCCGCAACCGCCCGCCGCACCGACTCCCCCACCCAGGTGGCGCCGGGCTCGCGGGTGAAGATAGGGTCAAGATCGGCGAGCAGTTCCCGGAGACGGGCAAGGAGGGTGCTCTTGCCGCTCCCGTCGATCCCTTCTATCGTCACCAGCACGGGTGTCCCCTCCGGACCCACTCGAGGGGAACCGTGCCGCGGTGGACGGCGGTCGCGATGATCGCCCCGTCAAACCCGGTCTCCTCGAGGAGCCGGATATCGTCAACTCCGGCGACGCCGCCCCCGTAGATGAGGCGGCCGGGGTAGGACGCCCGCATCTCCTCAAGGTTCTCCCGGACGAGTCCCTGCTCCGTTCCTACAGCGCCGATGTTGAGGATGATGCACCCCTCAAACGAGAACCCTGATGCCCGGGCGAGCATCTCCGCCGGCCGGATGCCCCAGGGGAGCACCCTGCCTCCCTTGATATCGATGCTGAGATAGCCCCCCCGGTATGCCGCGAGGTCTTCGATCGCCGCCGCACCCGTCTCGGTGCCGATGACCGGCATCACACCGGGGACTGCCGCGCACCCGGCGGGCGACCGGATGCCCCGGTCGAGGTAGCACCGTTCGACCCTGGCGGCGCAACGCCCGACAAGGTCGTCCTGTGGGGTCCGGCCCTCGATGCTCTCGAGGTCCGCGATGTAGAGAAAGCGGGGCGCGAGGGCGGCGAGATACGCTTCCGGTTCTGCCGAGGGGGCAAGGCCCCAGGTGAGCGGCCGGTAGTCGGCGCGCATCCCGGACTTCCCGTGCACAACCTGGCCGCCTGCCAGATCGACTGCAAGAATCAGTTCCATGTCCTCAACGCAATCACTATTAGGGTGAAGGATCATTAATTTCTATGCAATTACTCGTCAGTCCGAGCAGCATTGAGGAGGCAAGAAGCTCGCTTTCCGCTGACATCATCGACGTAAAGAAACCCTCAGAGGGCTCGCTGGGTGCGAATTTTCCCTGGGTCATACGGGAGATCAAGAAGATCGCCGGCAACAAGCCTGTCAGCGCTGCAATAGGGGACAATGAGTATAAGCCAGGTACTGCAGCTCTTTCTGCCTACGGCGCTGCTCATGCGGGCGCTGATTATATCAAGGTCGGCCTGATGTTCGACGGAGCCGATCGTGCCCGCGACGTTATCGAGGCCGTGACGACGGCGGTGAAGGAAGAATTCCCCGAAAAGTACGTCGTTATCGCCGCTTACGCCGATTTTGAGAGGATGGGGACGATCTCGCCCTTCGCGATCAGTTCGCTGGTTGCGGATGCCGGGGCCGATATCGCCATGATCGACACCGGGATTAAAGATGGGAAGAGTCTCTTTGACTTCATGGATGAGGAGAGCCTGAACCGCTTTGTCGGGCAGAACCGGGAACTCGGGCTGCAGACGGCCCTTGCCGGTTCGCTGAAGTTCGAGGACCTCGATGCCTTGAAGCGCATCGATCCCGAGATCATCGGTGTCCGGGGGATGGTCTGCGGTGGCGACCGGTCAACCCGGGTCCGGGCGGAACTGGTGGAGAAAGCAATGACGATGCTCAGGTGACGTATGTATACCGAAAAGATGCAGATGGAGACGACGTTCACGTTTGACGATGTGCTGCTTGAGCCCGCGGAGTCATGGGTCGAGCCCAATGAGGCCGACGTCAGGTCGCGGTTCTCGCGGAACATTCCCCTGACCATCCCTCTCGTGAGCGCCGCGATGGATACGGTGACCGAGTCGGTGATGGCGATAGCGATGGCCCGGGAGGGCGGTATCGGTGTCATCCACCGGAATATGACCGCGGAGCATGAAGTCGCCGAGGTCCAGGTCGTCAAGCAGGCCGAGGACCTGATCGAGCGCGAGGTCGTGGCTGTCGGACCTGAGTCCACGGTTACCGATGTGGAACGGGTCATGAGGCAGTATGGTATCGGCGGCGTGCCGGTCATCGAAGACGGCAAGGTCATCGGTATCGTCAGCCGCAGGGATATCAGGGCAATCCTCCCCCGGCGCGGCGAGGCGAAGATCACCGAATACATGACCAAAAAACTGATCACGGCCTCCGAAAGCGTTACCGTCGAGGATGCGCTCGAGACCATGTATGCAAACAAGGTCGAGCGCCTTCCGGTTGTCGACGGAGCGGGATGCCTGGTCGGCATCATCACGATGCGCGACATCCTCGAGAAGAGGCAGTATCCCCACGCGAACCGCGATGCGAACGGGAAACTCCGGGTCGCCGCCTCGGTGGGCCCCTTCGACTTCAAGCGGGCCATGATGCTCGTTGAGGCGGGTGCCGACGCGCTGGTGGTGGACTGTGCCCACGGCCACAACATGAACGTCGTCAAATCGGTCCGGGATATCAAGGCGAGCGTCGCCGTCGACGTGGTAGCCGGGAACATCGCGACGAAGCAGGCGGCCGCAACCCTCATCGACACCGTCGACGGGCTGAAGGTGGGCATCGGGCCGGGCTCCATCTGCACGACGAGGATCGTCGCGGGCGTGGGCGTCCCGCAGGTCTCTGCGATTGCAAACGTCGCCGAGGTGGCGCACGGTCTCGGCGTCCCGGTGATCGCGGACGGCGGTATCCGCTACTCGGGGGATATCGCGAAGGCCATCGCCGCAGGCGCGGACAGTATCATGGCGGGCAGCCTCTTTGCCGGGACAGATGAGGCGCCGGGAAGGGTTACGACGATCAAGGGCCGGCGCTACAAGCAGTACCGGGGCATGGGCTCGCTCGGCGTCATGAGCAGCGGGGAGTCGAGCGACCGCTACTTCCAGAAGAAGGAGATCGGGAAGACCAAGTTCGTCCCCGAAGGCGTCGAAGGGGTCACGCCCTACGTCGGCAGGGTCTCCGACGTCATCTACCAGCTCGTCGGCGGCCTGAAGTCCGCGATGGGCTACACCGGTTCAAAGACGATAGCGGATCTGAAGAAGAACGGTAAATTCCTCAGGATAACGGCTGCGGGGTATGGCGAGAGCCATCCGCACAACATCATGATCACCGATGAGGCGCCCAACTACCGCCTCTTCGAGTAAACTTTTTTATACTGCGGTCACTAACATTTAGTAAACATGCTTGAGGGGAGCGAGGTTTCCCGTCTCCTTGATATCCTGGGAAACCGGAACAGGCGGCGAATAATAGAACTGCTGAGACAGAAGCCGTGCTTTGTGACTGAGATCTCCGAGCGCCTGGTGCTCAGTCCGAAGGCGGTGATCGAGCATCTGCAGATGATGGAGCGCGAGGAACTCCTCATCTCCTGCCTGGACGAGCGCAGGCGAAAGTATTACTACCTCTCCCATGACATCAATGTCATCGTAAACCTGCAGAAGCAGGATGGGGTTACGCTTCCCTCCGTTGAAGAGGACCAGAGGGCAAGATTCACGAGGAATCTCGCGGCGCTCAGGAGGATGGTCCGGGCCCGTGAGGAACTCCTCGAGAACCTCGAACAACTGGAGCGGGAGATTGAATCGAGATTCTCCGAGATCATGCGGACGAGGGAGGTCGTCGCCGTCGACGACAGGGATATGGACGCCATCCTTCTCCCGCTCTCCCACGTCGACCTGACCCTCGCTGAACTCGAGGAAGTGAGCAGCCTGTCCACGGATGAGCTGAAACAGAGACTGGGCAACCTCATGCATATGGGGTTTGTCGAGCGAGTCAACGACAGATACCGGATACGTGGTACATATGGCGAATAATCCATACGACGAGATGTTTAAGAATATCGCGCGGCTGATGGAGCGGATCTTGAGCGAGATGCCCCTCCAGGACCCGAAGATCATCGGGTTCACCATCATCAGCGGCTCCCCCGAGGGTGCCTACCCCGACCTCTCCGAGGCGGACGAGGAGGGCTCCGACGTTGAGGTGGTCGAGGGGGACGACTGCATCTACATCACCGCGGTGGTGGATGCCCGCGCAAAGGGTGCCCCGTACGTCACCTTCCATAACGACTCCGTAACCCTCTGCACCGGGGGCGACGAGGAGACGGTCATCGACCTCGACTGCGAGATCGATATCATGCACAGTTTCTACAACGTGCAGCACGGCGTCATCGACGCCGTCTGCCGGAAGAAGAAAGCACTCGATGAGATGGTCCCCTCCTGAAGGGTGGGACGCACATCTCCCTTCGCTCTTTTACGAAACTCGCAGGCCCGAAGGGATCTCTCCCGGCGGGCGCGGTCAGGCCGGGCAGGGTGGTCCCCTGCACGGGGATGCCTGGCGCTATGATCTCAAAATCCTGGATGCCAAAAAAAGAGAAGCCCTACTCCTGATACTCTTCAAGAGCAAGCTGGTACATCCAGTCAAGGAGGAGTGCGCACTCTTCCGGGGCACACTCCTGATCGCACCCGATGCACGGGAGGATCTCTCCGCCGGCAAGGATGACGCAGGGGTCGATCGCCTGCTTCTTTGCCCGGAGAAGATACGTCTTGATGCCGTCGCTGCGGAACTCGATGCGCTCGATCAGCCCGGCGTCCAGCAGCCGCTTCACAATCCTTGAGCACTTTCTGCTGTCGATATCAAGAAGTTTCCAGAGCTCACTCTGGAGGACTCCCTGGCGATGGGACTGGATGACCTTGAGTGCTTCTTCCTCCTGGTCAGGCATGGCTATCAGAGCAGAGGCGCAATGGTCAGGATGTTGTTACCCCGGATAACGACGGTTCCCAGAGTGCGGCCCCGCTGATCGCCGGTATACTCGGTGGTCTCGTCCATGTGCAGGTTTAAGTGTTCGTCCACTGCCACAAGCCTGCCCTGGAGTTTCCTGCCGTCATCCTTGATCTCAACGACAATTTTAGAGTCAACGAGTGAAAAAACCTTCTTTACGGGGAGTACAATGCCGTTAACCATCTGTTCTTATATGGTTACCTTCAGGCATTAAGGTTTCTGTGGACGACCACTGACCGCTGCAGTGCCTGATGGCACTGCAACGGCCAGTGGGAGTCGCGGCACCGCCAGGTGCCGCTGACGACTGGTGGCCTGCCCATAGACGAGACCACCGACTATACCGGATGCCACGGTGTCATAGCATTGCAGGATGCCGACTGCCGGCCACTACGGTAACCGCAGAGGTGCCGCCGCCGACCCATGACATCACGCACCACCTGTATCGCGAGTGGCCGATATGCGGCCGACCGGGAGTTCGAAAAAAAGAGATTACTCGGGGAGATCTTCCCAGCGGTCCTTGAACTGCTTCTCGACGCCGGGGAGGGTGGTGTACTCCATCTCCTCGAGCGAGAGGCGGTGCGGTTCAAACGGCCCGTGGGCCCTGAGCACGTCGGAGAGCTCGCAGCACCTGTCGCGGACACGGTCGAACGCCGGGTCGTCGAACATATCTGCAGGCCCGATCAGTTTCCCGTTGCTGACCTGGAACCCGAGGCAGATGACCCGCGGCGGTCCGTCGAACGCGGTGCAGTTTGCATCGCAGACGCCTACCGGCATGAACGGGCCGTGGTGCGAGCCGCGCATCCAGCCGGCCACGAGGATGGGTGTCCTGAAGGGGTCGATGACCTCACCGACCGAGGGGAACCCGCTCTGCGCCCTGATGACCATGACCGGGTCGTCCTTCCCTACATACCGGCCGGCCATGAGGTTCAGGCGCTGGGTGCTCGTGGATGCTGCAATCGCGCCGTTCCTCTTCCAGACGTACTTGATCACGTAGCGGCTCGGCGCTCCGATATAGGCAAGGAGGCTGTAGGACTCCTCGGGTGTGTTGAAGAGGATCTTGCGCTTCTCGATGACGTCGTGGACCTCGAAGGTGAACCCGTCGTGCATCGAGGGGTCGATGACGAGGCCGGAGGTGCTGAACGGGTCGGCGAAGATCCGGTAGAGGAAGTAGTTCCACGCACCGGGCTCGGTCTTGTCGGCCATGAAGACCAGGATCGGGTCCGAGCCGCGCTCTTCAAACTCCATCTCGGCGACGCCGGGCCCCATTCCCTTGACGTTGCCGCTGAACGCATCTGCGAGCAGGTCCTGGCCGGCGCCGTAGAGTTTCATCTCCTTGGCGATCCTGGCGCATTCGGTGAAGACGTTCCACGCCAGCTTGTGGATCTCTTCATTGTCCTCGCCCTTAGTATGCGTCATGATCAACTCGAGGTCGTCGCCGCAATGGGTGACGTGCGAGTCGATGATGATGCTGCCTTCTGCTTCCTTGAGCATCCGGGCGGCTGTTTCAAGGAGCTTCGGGTGAGTGCGGGAGTGCCCCGGAAGACTGCCCACATCTGCTTTGATCACGGACACGGTGGTTTTGACCATTTATAATCACCACTACCTAGCGGGCACAAGCCCTTACGACTAGTAGATAGGTATTACTGTATATGTAGGTGTTGCTGCCTTGAAAAAGGGTTGGCTGCGGCAGTTCATCAGCGTGATTGCCCCTCTTCCTTATGGGCCCGGGTTTATACTGTAGATGTGCTTTACGGGGATTTCCGTGCTGTTCTGCTGCCACACTACGCTTTTAAAATAGATCTGGCATCAATTCTCGATTCCGGGCGAACTATGGGCGTATCCACGGATCTCAACGCTCAAAGGTCCCGCCGGTGTCGCGCGTCCTTGCCGGAAGGTGTGGTACGGATGCGGCCGGGAGATGCAGTGCAGCCCCAGTACTTCGCTAAATTTGGCACCTGGCATCACATGATGCGGCCTCGCGCAACGCTGTAATGAAACGTTGGTGGTACTCCGGACACCGGACTTCGCGCTCTTCGCGCCTTCGCGTGAGGTATTTGGTGCTGATAGCGATACGGTCTCACGCGAAGCCGCGAAGGACGCGAAGTGCGACGGTTCGTAGAACCGGAGCATGAGAAGCCACCGGGCTTCGAAAGGAGGTCGACGGTTTGACCTTCGAGTGGGCTTCCTCAGAACTTTAGTGAAGTACTGAGGCCGACGGCGCATCCCTGCGGGTATGTCCGGCCGGATTTACGGGCCGCTTGAGGCCCGCGCCGTCCGGGTTCCCGGGCAAAAAAAGTATGGATTCCCGGGGGCACTCCTCTATTCAGTCGATCCTGATCGATTTGCCCCGGGAGAATTTGACCTCCAGGACGCCGTGCTTGTAATTCGACTGCATGGAGTCGGGGTCTACCGCCGGTATCTCGACCGAGGTCAGCTGGCTGGTGCCGGCGATGATTGTCAACGTGCCGTTGATGAGTGACAGGTGAATTGCCTCCTTCTCGACGCCGGGGAGATCAATTGCCACCGTCACGTCATCATCGGTCGTATACATCTCTGCTATCGGCTCGATGCTCCCCTCGGACGAGGGTTCTGCCGGCGCCGCTACGGCCTCCGTCTCCTCGGTCGGGATCTCCGTCTTGCCGGCGTCATGAAGAACGATCTTGAATCCGTAGGCAAACGGTCTGTTCCGGTCCCCCTGCTCCTTGAGCCCCTGCTCCATGAGGCGCTTCATCAAATCATTGAGTTGGTCGAAGATGTCTGCTGGACTGTCACTCATGTGCATCACGTTGTCTCTGTCCCTGTTGATGGTGAGGGGGTTGAATACCCCCGGGGGGAGCGCCGCATGGGCGGGGGGCGCTCCCGTCAGAACGCCATAGCCGTCTGGGGTAGCGGGCGTTCGATCCTGGTCTTCAACTCCTTTGTGAGGCGTTTGATCTCGCTGAAGTCTTTCTTCCTCGCGTAGACCGCGTCTTTGAGGGCCTGCGTGAGATCCTTGACTTCCTGCTCGACCTTCTCCGTCTCCCGCATCCTGGCACGGTTGACCGTCGAGACGGCTTCTTCGAGTGTCGACCGCTGCTCCTGGTTGTAGAGGATCTGCCAGGAGTGGCGCTCGTTCTCCTCAAGCCGGTCGATATCCAGCGTGCCTCTCACGCGGGAGAGGGCATCTTCGAAGTGTTTCTTCGTGATCCTCACGTTGCCGATGGCCTGGCTCCGTTCTTCCTCGCTCTTTTTGCCCATCGCGGCAATGAACTCGCGCATGGCGGAGATCTTTGCCTCGCGGACCAGCGCCTCGATATCGGCGCCGACGTAACCCTCGGTCCTGTCGACCAGTTCCTCGATGTTGACGTCGCTTGCGAGGATCTCCCTGTTCCTCAGGTACACCTCGAAGATCTTCTTCCTGCCTTCCCGGTCGGGCGGCGGAACGTAGATGATCCGGTCCAATCTGCCGGGGCGAAGCAGCGCCTCGTCCAACATGTCCGGGCGGTTGGTAGCGCCGAGAACCACGACATTGTTGAGCTCTTCGAGGCCGTCGAGCTCTGTCAGGATCTGACTTACCACACTTTCAGTTACGTGCGACGATCCTATATAAGCTCCGCGCTTTGGAAGAAGCGCGTCTATCTCGTCGAAAAAGATAATCGACGGCGCAGCTTGCCTCGCTTTTCTAAATACCTGCCGAACTCCGCGTTCTGACTCTCCGACCCACTTCGAGAGGAGCTCTGGGCCTTTTACGGAGATGAAATTGCTTTCGCTCTCGTTTGCGACCGCCTTTGCAAGGAGTGTTTTACCCGTTCCAGGGGGGCCGAAGAGCAGGATCCCGCGGGGGGGTTCGGTGTCGAGGCTGGCAAATATCTCCGGATATTTGAGCGGCCACTCAACGGCCTCCGCGAGCTCGGCTTTTACCTCATCGAGACCTCCGACATCCTCCCATTTGACATCAGGGACCTCTACGAGCACCTCGCGCATCGCGCTCGGCTCAACGTGCTTGTGCGCCTCGATGAAGTCCTCGTTCGTGACGCGGAGCTGATCGATGATCTCGGCGGGGATCTCCTCCTCGATCTTGATCTGCGGGATGATCCGGCGGAGCGCGTGCATCGCCGCCTCTTTTGCGAGNNAGCGCGATGTCGGCGCCGACGAAGCCGTGCGTCGAGCGGGCGTAGTCGTCGAGGTTGACGTCTTCGGCAAGCGGCATGCCGCGCGTGTGAATCTGGAAGATCTGCTGCCGTCCCTTGGTGTCCGGGATGCCGATCTCGATCTCGCGGTCGAACCGGCCGCCGCGCCGGAGGGCGGGGTCGATCGTGTCCGGGAGGTTCGTTGCGGCGATGACCACGACCTGCCCCCGGGTCTTCAACCCGTCCATCAGGGCAAGGAGCTGGGCGACGATCCGGCGCTCGACCTCGCCTTTCACCTCTTCACGCTTGGGTGCGATCGAGTCGATCTCGTCGATGAAGATGATCGAGGGCGCGTTCTCCTGGGCCTCCTCAAAGACCTCGCGGAGACGCTCCTCGGACTCGCCGTAGTACTTGCTCATGATCTCGGGGCCGGAGAGCGTGATGAAGTGGGCGTCCACCTCGCTTGCCACCGCTTTTGCGATCAGCGTCTTCCCCGTTCCCGGCGGGCCGTAGAGCAGGACACCCTTCGGGGGCTCGATGCCGAGGCGCTCGAAGAGTTCGGGGTGGCGGAGGGGGAGCTCGATCATCTCCCGCACAAGCTGCAGTTCGCGGTCGAGGCCGCCGATATCCTCGTAGTGGACGTCGCCCGCCACTGCCTCACGCTGCCCTTCTTTCGGCTCGTAGGGGGTCTCTTTCAACTCGATCTCGGTGCTGTCGGTGACGATGGCGATGCCTTTCGGTGCCACTCTGGCGACCACGAACGTGAGCGGGTTGCCGAGGATACTGACCCGGATCTGCTGCCCCTCGGTGACCGGCCGGCCCCGGAGGATCCTCCCCAGGTACTGCTCGCCGCCCACCAGGCGGATGGGCTGAGTCGGCTGGATGGTCACCTTCTTCGCGTATCCGGCCTCGGTCTTGTGGATCCTGACCTTATCGTCGATCCCGGCCCCGACGTTGCTCCGGGTGCTGCCGTCGATGCGCAGCACGGCCTTGCCGGTATCCTGGGGGAACCCGGGCCATATGAGCGTCGCCGCCTTCTGGCGCCCCTCGATCTCGATGACGTCGCCGCTGACGAGGCCGAGGGCCTTCATGGTATCGATGCTCAGTCTGGCGATCCCACGCCCGGCATCTTCGTGGGCCGCCTCTTTTATGGTTACCTCAACGGATTCGGTGTTTGTCATATGGACAATCTCTCCTCTTTTGAGTTTACCATAGGTAAGTGTGATATAATATTTATATTTTTCTACGTCACTTCCCGGCACTGCACCGGATAATCCCTTTTTCGGTAACGATGTAGTCCATCTTCACATCGTTTTCGTCGGTTGGGATGTTTCCTGCCTGCTGGCAGGAGAACGCGACGCCGATCTTCTTTACGTGCGGATACCGGCAGAGGAAACGGTCGTAGTATCCGGCACCATAGCCGAGCCGGTTCCCTTCGGCGTCGAAGGCGAGCATCGGTATGACGACGACTTCGACGTCCGCCGGCCGGGCCGGCAGTTCGTGGCCGATCGGTTCGGGGACGTTGAAGGTGCTCGGGACAAGGACCGAGGGGTCAGGGAGGTAGGAGAGGCGGAGGCCATGGGTCTCCCGCTCGATGATGGGCACGACGACCCGCACCCCCCGGCGATTCAAGGCGACGATCAGGTCCTCTGTTTCGGCCTCGGGGAACTTCGAGACGTAGACCATGACGGTTTTGGCGCCGTTGAGGAGGTCGAGGAGGTGCCGGGTTATGGCTGCACTGTGGGCGGCAATCTCTTGAGGAGAGAGGAGGAACCGGGCTTCTTTTGCCCGCTGGCGGAGGGCGGCCTTTGACTGGCTCATTACAGGGAGTTTTTGGTGAATCACACCATAAAGCATGCATATCCGGGGTGAGGCCGCACAACTCACCTCTCCGGTGCATGCCCTTCGCCGCAGACTTCACGGAACTGGCGGAGGGAGGATGCAAGGACCCGGGTCTTCCCGATCATGGCGGCAATGAGGAGGACATCCAGGATCTCATCGCGGGATGCGCCTTCCTTTAGCGCAGCCCCCATATGCACTTTCAGGCAGTTCTCCGCCCCCGCGCCCGCGGCGGCCGCAACGGCGATCAGTTCTGCGGTCTTTGGATCGAGGGACGCGGGCCGGGATGTCCGGTAGTCGGCGATGGCGGAGAGCGCGAAGACGTCGGGCCGGTCCCGGAGGATGGTAAAGATGAAGGGGACGACGCCGAGCATCTCCTTTACGTCCCCGGTGATGTCGTCGCCGAGGTCGTCAGCGTGGGCGAGGAAGTCATCTATGAGTTTCTCGTTATCGGGCTTCATCGGGGTATCCTCGTACGTAAATATGGACAGGGATGAGGATAATGGTGCGGGTTTTGGTCCGGGGGGCTAGAGGGGAAAGTTTCCTGCCTCTTGGGTAACTGCATTGAATCAAGGTGGCTTTAATCCCTGCCGGTGTAACAGTTACATAGCCCCATCTACGGCTTCCGTGGGGGTATCGCCACGGAGGGAGGGGTTTCAGGGGAGGGGGCGACCCCCTCCCCTGTCTCCACGAAATAGATATCATGCCTGTAACCCCCACCCCGCCCNNCCCGCGCTTCGCGCTCCTCCCCCGCCCCACGGGGCGGGGGCAGTCATGGCGATAAGCGACGTTCCGGTAGGAACGACTATCCGCAGGACAGGAGTTTGAGAAGCCATCAGGCTTCGAGGAACGGAACTCGAGCACCGAAGGTGCGAATCCCCCACGGTCCACTGTACCGGGGCTGCTGAGAACAAACAGCCCCGCTCTTCAGCAAGTATAATTAAAGAAGGTGGGAGCCCCTCGCCGGCCCCTCTCGCCTTCGGTATCAGAAGTTAAAGTGCCTTCCAACGATCTTCAGCGCGCAGAAGTCCCCGCACATCGTGCAGGCATCGGTGTCGGCCGGCATCCGCTCGGCCCGGATCGCCCGGGCGCGCTCGGGGTTGATCGCGACCGCGAACTGCCGCTCCCAGTCGAGGTCGCGGCGGGCGTGGCCCATCTCGAGGTCGGCGTCGCGCTTCTTGAGCTTGATCATATCCCCGACGTGGGCGGCGATCCTCGAACTGATGACGCCCTCGTAGACCTCCTCGGGGGTGGGGAGCGCCAGGTGCTCGGCCGGCGTCACGTAGCAGATGAAGTCGGCGCCGTAGGAGGAGGAGAGCGCCGCTCCGATCGCGGCGACCCTGTCGTCGTAGCCGGGCGCGATATCGGTGACCAGGGGGCCGAGCATGTAGAACGGCTTCCTGTTTGTGACCCGCTTTTGCAGGACAACGTTCGTCTCGATCTCGTCGACCGGGATGTGCCCCGGCCCCTCGACGATCGCCTGGACACCCTGTGCATGCGCCTTGTCCGCGAGCTCCGCGTTGATGAGCAGCTCCTGGATCTGGGCACGGTCGGTCGCGTCGTGGACCGCTCCCGCCCGCATGCCGTTGCCGAACGAGAGGGTGACCTCGTGCTCTTT
>DALN01000061.1 GCA_002499455.1 Methanoculleus sp. UBA77
GTCGACGTCATCCTGATGATCGCGGGCTCCGGGAACACCGGGATCGTGGATGCCGCCCGCGAGACCGGCGATGTCTTCCTCATCGGGGAGGATACCGACCAGTCCCACCTCGCGCCGAACCTGGTGGCCGCGTCGGTGGTGAAGAATATCGACACGATCGTCTACCACGCTGTGGAGGACGAGGTCTCCGGGCAGTTCCGGGGCGGCCGGCAGGTCTGGACGCTCTCAAACGGCGGCACCGGGCTCTTCGTCTCCCCGCGGTTCTCCGAATACGCGGGGATCGCGGCGGCATGGCACGACCGGGCCGTCGCCGCGGAGGGGGAGTACCTGGCTGGAATATGGTGATCTGATATGCTTCCAGGTCGATACCTGTATGCTGCGCCGCGTGTGCACAGGTGATCGAGACGACCTGGCAGGACTTCGCCATAACCGGCATAACGATACTCTTCGCGGTCATGCTCGTGCCGCAGCTCCGCGACGTGATGACCCGCGGCGCCGTGCTGAACGTCTTCTCGGCGCTCACGACGAGCCTGCTCGGCTACTCGCTGGCCCTGGTCTTCTCCACCCTGGGCCTCTGGATATCGGTCTTCGGCCAGGGGCTCGTCGCGACCGCCTGGCTGATGCTCGCCTACTTCTCGCTCCGGAACGTCCGCGACCACGCGTTCCCGGACGAGACGCTGCTCTTCGTCGCCGTGGACTTCTTCACGGTCTGGGCCCGGGGGGTGGCTTTCGTCGTCGCGGGGGGCGTGAAGGAGTTCTTCTCGCGGATCCGGCAGGACTGAGGGTGCCGGGCCGGCTCCGGCAGTTCTTCGTCTCCGGGGGTCCGCCACGTCCCCGGCATACCCTGTCGATCGTCCGGCCGGAGGAAGCCTCCCGCGTTCCTCTGTATCACGGTTGTTCTCCCCGTCCGGGCCCTGTTGTGCCAGAAAGCAGCCGTGGCCTCTGGGCCTGCGGTCGGATCCCCGGATCGCGGATCCGGGGCATCTCGTCCAGGACGCCGGCAGACTTCCTTGCTGCGGTTTAGGCCGCGGGAACGGCAATCTCACGGGCGATCTCGGCCGCCCATGCCTCGATATCGTCCCAGTTCCGGAAGTCGCCCTCGGGAAGGAGATCGCGGGCGGCCGGCAGCCTGCGGATGAGCCGGTGCGAGAACCCGAGTTTCGCCGGGTCGAGCGCGCCGGAGAAGACCCGGGTATTCCGGGGATGGACGAGCCGGCGGAGTTCGCCGATCTCGTCGGGCTCGATCCCCGGGGCGTCCGGCGGGAGAGCCTCCGGCCCGGGCTTTAATGGCCCGCTTGAGAAGAGCCAGACCGGCCGGCCGTCGAGAACGCCGCTGTTCTTCCGCACGAACTCCGTCGCCTCCCGCATCCAGTGCCCTATGTAGACGGCGCTCCCGATCACGACGGCGTCGTAGTCTCGTATCTCCGGTGCCGCATCGACGCTTCGTGCCTCCGCCTCCAGGCCGTGCTGCCTGAGTTTCTCGGCTATGAACTCCGCAATGCCCTTCGTCGACCCGTACATGCTCGCATAGAGAACGATCGCGTTCATAGTCTGCCGGCCTCGCAAGGGGGTGATCCCGCCCGGTTCATAAGAGTAGCGGATCCATACGGCGGATGCCGCACGCGGCCGCGACTGGAAAACGAGGAGGGATCTGCTCATCGCACATGCCGGCCGGGGCCCGCCACGCCCCCGGCGTAGCGGGGGGTGACGTGGAGGTGCATCACCGTCTGGCCGGCGGCGGGGCCGACGTTATAGCCGTCGGGGCGATATTGTTCGTCGAGGAGGGCGATCTCTTCTGCGTCGAAGGGACTGGCGGGCGTTGCCCGGCGAGCGTAGCGGGTGGTCTCGATTGAGCGGGCGACGTCTCCACAATGGATGCGAGCAGCAACTCACGTGCCGGCCCTCCCTGCCGATCTCGCGAAGAGCGGCGATCCTGCTTGCGGCTATGCCGGGGATAGGCTATCACGCCTCCTCATATCACTCGGGGCGAACGTGAGTAGTCCAGCAGGCAATCGTAGCAGAATTGGGTCGCGTTCAGGATTGCCTCGTCACGATCTTCGAAATCGTGCCATCGCCACACTCTCTCGGTTGAGGGCCGTATGCCGCGTCGCATGCCACCGATGTTCCTCGCATCGTAGCCTGCCTCGCAGAGGATGAGGGTGTAACGGCTCGCCTGCGGGGAGGCGACGTTCAGACCGTAGAGGATCCCGATCTCCAGGGTGGCCGAATCGTTGACACCGTATTCTCCCTCCTCTTCCCTGAAGAAGTGGACGATATACACCCGGCTCTCCTCGATCAGGGCTCTGGCCAGCCGGAAGTCATAGGCGCGATCGTCCTCTCCCCGTCTCCTCGGGTGCGACGCCGCAAGGTCGTAGGATATCCGGGCGTTGAACCCCTCATGCTCACGGAGGTGCCGTTTCAGCGCTTCGAGATGCGATCTCCTGAACGAACCGAACAGACCTATGGTGAGTTCGTCTTTGAGCCTCTCCGAATAATCGAGGTTCCTGTTGAGCCCGGAGAGGAGATCCATCGGAGGAAGTGTCGGTTTACGTATGGATAAATGGTTGAGGTATCAAATTTGTAACCTGCCTGCGCAAAATTATATATCGGGGTAACAAATATAGAATCGTATCCGATCCGGGTGTGAATCATGAACGAGGCAATCCTTGAGCGGCAGTTATCCGAAGTCCCTTCGGTGATCATAAATGCCACGGCCCCCCTGGGGAACAGGAAGGCATGGGCGATCTACATCGCGCTCCTGCAGAGGGATGAGGGGCTCCGGTTCAACCAGATCCGGGATCTCTTCGAGGCGGAGCCCCCTGAGGTGTCGAGGGCCTTAAAAGCACTTTCAAACGCGGGGCTCATCGCCAGGCAGGTCCGCAGCCTCGACGACGTCGGCAACACCGAAGCATCGTTCTACGTGCCGACCACACTCGGGAAAGCCCTGATCGCGGCCCTCTACCGGGGGCTCCTGCCGTCGCGTGAGGATGAGGTGCACGGGGAGAAGACCGGGCCCGCACGGACGCACTGCCAGGAGAGCCCGTTTGCCACGGGCAGGATCACCGTCTCGGCGCCGGGGGAGGCAGAGGTTCATGTCCGCTGAGAGACGTCCGGCGATCGAGGTGTCGCGGGACCCGGCATGCAGCGTGACCCCGGTGAACGGGGTCTACGGGACCTTAACCCCTGTTCTCGGGCAGGTGGCGTTCTACTACGATCTGCCCGAGATCCGCGCCGGCGAGGACGGCGAGATGGTCGTCGAGTCCATACAGCGCAGGATTGTCTTTGACGCACGGATGTCGCCGGAGACCTTCCGCTCCATCGCCCGCTGGATGATGGAGCTCGTGGAGGACTACGACCGGCAGGTGCAGGAAGGCAGGAGCCCTCGGACCTCTCCCCCGGTTGAATAAGGGGCGGATGCCGCCGGCCTGCTCCTGCAGGCACCTTTCGCCAGGCGGGGGCGAAGTATCCCCGCTCAGCCTCTCAGTACACCCTCTTCTCCGGGACCGCTCCCCGCACCCCGCCCCGGGGGTCTTCGACGTCGCCGGCATACCGGGGGATG
>DALN01000052.1:0-558 GCA_002499455.1 Methanoculleus sp. UBA77
TTCATCGCGCGGCACGAGGAGATCCCCGCACTTGCGCGGTCAGGCCGGCGGTTCACGATGGAGAGCGACTACATGGACGAGAACTCCCGGCCCGGCGCGGTCATCGGGCCGAAGTCCGTCCCGCGGTTCACGCGCCGGTATCTCGAAGAGGGGCTCATCACCGAAGAGGATGCCTGGCGCATCCATGCCGAGACCCCGTCACGGACCTACGGCGTGGATATCGTCGTTCCTTAACGGAACGGCGCACCTTTTTGACGACTCCCATCCAAGAGATCTGCAATGTACTTGAAAGTGCACCGCATACCGGGTGCCGGTGAAGTGGTGGCCGTCTGCGACGCCGAGCTCCTGAATGTCACCCTGATGCACGGAGACGTGAAGATCTGCATCAGCGGAGGGTTTTACGGCACAGAGCGTGTCGACGAGGAAGAGGTCAGGAAGGCGCTCTGCGACGCGGCGAACGCAAATATTATCGGGAAGCGTGCCGTAGCCCTGGCCGTCGCGATGGATCTGATCACCGAAGCGGACTGCATCATGATCGGCGACGTGCCCCACGTCCAG
>DALN01000052.1:572-4007 GCA_002499455.1 Methanoculleus sp. UBA77
GGGCAGCCAAGCGAAGAAGGACTCTGCCCGCAGTGCCGGGCCGCGGAGGTCCGGCTGCTCACCTGCCAGCCCCGCGTGATTGCCGTCTACTGTCCGGTCTGCGAGTCGCAGAAACGCGGGAAGACCTGGTCCGACCTGCAGATGCCGCGCGAGGACCTCATCGCCGAGCTGGCCGTATCGGCAACGAACATCCACGAGGACGCAAAGAATATCCAGGTCAACGTCCGGGCCCAGGAGACCGGGCCGAACAGGACGACCTGCACCATCGAGGTGGAGGCGACACTCTACTCGGTCCCGGTCCGGGAGACCTGCACGACCGAGATCCTCTGGCAGAAGGAGTCCTGCGACCGGTGCAGCCGGATCTCCGGTGGCTACTACGAGGGGATCGTCCAGGTGCGGGCGACCAACAGAAGGATCAACGCCTACGAGCGCGAGGTCGCGACGAGCATCGCAGAGCAGGCAGAAGAGTCGCTCCAGCAGGGGGGCGACCGCTTCTCGTTCATATCGGACCTCCAGGACACGAAGGACGGCGTCGACATCACCGTCGGAACGCAGCACCTCGGCCAGGAGATCTCGCGGATGATCACGGGGGCGCTCGGCGGCCGGTTCACGACCCACCCGAAACTCGTCGGGGAGAAGGAGGGGAGGGCGCTCTACCGGATCACCTACTCGATCCGTCTGCCGTTCTACCAGAAGGGCGACGTGGTGGTCTCGCGGGGCGGCTACTTCGAGGTGCGCGAGATCGACGGGAAGCGCCTCCGGGTCTTCGACCTCCAGAGCGGCCAGGGACGGTCCCTCACCGAGGACGAGGTCGAGCGGCTTCTCGGGAACGTCCGCGAGGCCGAGTCCGCGATCGTCGTCTATACGCAGCCGAACGTCGTGGGGCTGATGGACCCGAAGACCTTCCAGACCCGCGAGGTCAACCCGGTGCCCTGGACGTTCCCGGTGGAGGGGCAGCCTATCCGGGTGCTCCGCGACGAGGAGCAGGACCGCCTGGTCATCGTCGGGTGAGGGGCGCCATGCGTGCGCGGAAGGTGCCGGCGGCAACACTCGCCGATCTATCCAGTGCCGAGTGGGTGGACCCCTCCCGCCGGCCCTACGTCCGGGACGGCACCGCCTGGGTCCCGGTCAGGGAGGGATACCCGGCCGATGCGGACCTCCCCGAGCGGGAAGTCTACCGCGGGAGGGGCTACCACTTCATCGGCGATATCGCGGTCCTCCACGGCGATGCGCCGACCGGCGAGGAACTCGCCGCGATCGTGCGCCACTGCCGCCCCCGGGGCGTCGTCCGGATCAGGGGATATACCGGTGAGATGCGCATCCCGGACGCGGAGGTCCTCTACGGGACCGCCGGCGAGGTCCGCCACCGCGAGCAGGGCTACACCTTCATCCTCGACCCGACAAAGGTGATGTTTGCGCAGGGGAACCGGACGGAGAAAGCGCGGATCGCCTCTCTCGTCCGGCCCGGCGAGCGGGTCGCCGATATGTTCGCGGGGATCGGCTACTTCTCCATCCCGGCGGCCGCAAGCGGCGCGCGGGTCCACGCGATGGAGATCAATCCGACATCCTTTGAATACCTGAGACGCAATATTATGGCAAACCACGTCGCGGACCGCGTCACCGCAGAGGTCGGCGACTGCCGGGACAACCTTTCCGGGGTCTACGACCGGGTCCTGATGGGGCACTTCGACGCCCCCTCGATGCTTGACGACGCCCTCGCCCATGTCCGGCGAGGAAGCGTGCTCCACGTCCACAGCATCGGGGAGCAGGCGGACGCGATCCGGGAGCGGGCGGCAGAAGCCGGATTTTCCGCGGCGATCGCCTCACGCCGGGTGA
The DNA here is from genome assembly GCA_002499455.1 of Methanoculleus sp. UBA77. GTDB lineage: Archaea > Halobacteriota > Methanomicrobia > Methanomicrobiales > Methanoculleaceae > Methanoculleus. The sequence continues at coordinate 2,409 of DALN01000052.1, forward strand.
AGAAGTACGGTCCGCATGCGTGGCATATGGTGCAGGATGTGACGTTATCGTGAAGACGCTTTCGGGAAAGACGGTGGTCCTCGCCGTGACGGGGAGCATCGCGGCCGTCGAGACGGTGAAACTCGCCCACGCCCTCCGTCGCGAGGGCGCGACGGTGCAGGCGGTCATGACGGAGGCGGCGGCCGGGATCGTCCACCCCGACGCCCTGGCCTACGCGACCGGCCGGCCCGTGGTGACCCGGATCACCGGCCTCGTTGAGCACGTCCTCTACTGCGGGGAAGGCGGGGCGGCGGACCTCCTCCTCATCGCACCCTCGACGGCGAACACGATCGGCAAGATCGCCTGCGGGATCGACGACACGACCGTGACGACCTTCGCCACGACGGCGCTCGGCCGCGGTATGCCGGTGATCCTCGCCCCGGCGATGCACGAGAGCATGTACCGCCATCCCGGGGTCGCGGAGAACTTATGCAAACTCCGTTCCTGGGGCATCGACGTCATCGACCCCCGGATCGAGGAGGGGAAGGCGAAGGTCGCCGATAACGAGACGATCGTCATCCACGCAGGCCGGGCGGTCTCCGGGAAGCCGCTTTCAGGCAAAAGGGTCCTCATCACGAGCGGGGCGTGCGCGGAACCCCTCGACGATGTCCGGGTCCTGACCACCCGATCGACGGGGCGGATGGGAAGGGCGCTCGCCCTCGAGGCCTTCCGGCTCGGCGCCGACGTGACGGTGGTCCACAACGGGGCGTTCCCGTGCGTCCGGAATATCCCCGTGACGACCGCCGCGGAGATGCGCGAGACGGTTCTTTCGGTCTGCCGGGACGGGGGAGTCGATATCTACGTGAGCGCTGCGGCGATATCGGACTTTGCTCCTGAACGGCAGGAGGGGAAGATCCCGAGCGGTGCACCCCTGACGGTCCGGCTCAACCCGCTCCCGAAGATCATCGACGAGGTGATGGCGACCTGCCGTCCCATGACGGTGGCCTTCAAACTGGGCTGGCACGAGGAGGAACGGGCGCGGGCGATGCTTGAGGCGGGGGCACGGATGGTCGTCGTGAACGCACCCCCGGCGATGGGGGCGGCGGAGGGGTCGTTCCGGCTCATGACGGCCGACGGCGTCACGGACGTGACGGGGAGCAAAGAGGAGGTCGCGGCGGCGGTATGGTCCGGACTGCTGTAGCCTTCTCCCCCGGCCACATATCCGGGTACTTCAAACGTGTCGAGGGGGGCGATCCCGCGGCCACCGGGAGCGTCGGGGCCGGCGTGGTCATCAATGAAGGGGTGCGCTCGACGGTCAGCCCCGCCCGTGCGACAGGCGTCCGGGTGGTTCGGGAGGGCCGGGTGGCGGCCGGGTCGCCGCCGGTCGAGTACGCCCTCGACCGGCTCGGGGTCACGGCCCATGTCACCACAGAATGCCGGCTTCCCATCGGCGCCGGGTTCGGCCTCTCGGCAGCGGCGATCCTTGCGACGCTCACGGCGGCAAACCACCTCTTCGGCCTGGGCCTTTCGGCCGACGAGGTCGCCGCCCGCGCCCACGAGGCCGAGGTCCTCCACCGTTCCGGCCTCGGTGATGTTGCCGCGAGCCAGGCGGGTGGGGTC
>DALN01000177.1 GCA_002499455.1 Methanoculleus sp. UBA77
CCCTTCATGGACCCGGTGCAGGACATGCTTCTATCGCGGCCAAGCATGCTCCGGTGCGGGTGCGGCCACGCCAACTACAGCATCATGACCGACGGGCATATCGCCCCCTGCCCCATCATGGTCGGGATGGAGGACTACTACGTTGGGCATATCGCCACCGCGGATCCCCTCCATCTTCCGGTGACGACCGTCGGGAGCCCCTGCACGGCGTGCAGCCGCCTCGACTTCTGCGGCGGCCGGTGCCTCTACTCGAACATCACCCGCCCCTGGCCCGAGGAAGGGCGGCGGATCGTCTGCGGGACGGTGGAGAACCTCTATTTGGCGCTCTCGGCGGCACTCCCAGAGATCCGCCGTCTCCTTGAGGCGGGGACGATACGGATGGAAGACTTCGACCACCGGAAGTACAACAGCTGCGAGATCATACCCTGATTCAGGGGTCCGGGGTAGCCGGACCTCACTCGTTCCCGAGGTTCGCGAGAAGTTCCTCTGCACCCTCCACCATGACGCGGGCGGCCTTCGCCTTCGCCTTCACGACGGCGTGGTTCCCCTCCTCGAGGGCCGCTTCCGCCTCCTGGTGAAGGGTCTCCGCCCGGTCCGTCCGAGCCCTGATCTTCCTGACGTCCTGCCCCTCGGCAGCCGCGAGCTCGACCTCTTCCTGGACGGCGAGGAGGTCGCCGTAGAGCTCCTCAAGGAGTTCGCGCAGTTCTTCCGTCCGGGCGGTATCCTCCTCCCGCTTCTGCCGGCCACGCTCGCGGAGAGCCTCGCGTGCCTCCTCCTGCCCTTCGATGATCGACTGTAACTCGTTCTCAACGTCTCTCACCGCCTCTGCGAGCACCCCGGCAAACGCTGTCCGGTCTTCACGGGAGGACTCGTAGCCGTCATATGCCCCGTATGCCCCGCCGGCCGCCGCACCGCCGATGGCATCGCCGAGATCCCGCTCGCCCCGCATGACGCTGCCGAGGATGCTGCCTATGCCCGCCCCGGCGATGGCACCCATGAGCCCTTTCTTGATCTCTTTATGTTCGCGGTCGACGGTATAACTCACCCGGACGTTCTCCCGCTCGACCACGATCTCCATATGCCCCTCTTCGCCGGTATGCCGGACATCCATCCGCGAAGATGTATCCCCGATGCTCTGGTTGGTGATCTCCGTCCCCCTGAGCGCGAGCTGCGACATCAGCCGCTCCACGAAGTCCTGGTAAAGGGACGACACTCCCTGACCGTAGTAAATAAACGCCATAACCTCTCCGTTCCCCTCTTCGATGGTAGAGGATCGTCCGGTATCCAATAAAAACCTTCCCGGACGCGTCCGGGGGTTTTCCGGGCAGGAGAAGCATCCCCCGCGGTCGGGGGCAACATTCATCCTCCCGGAGGAAGACCTCTCTTCAGGAACCATGGCGACCATCAGCCTCATCCTCTGCAGGATCGGGCTCCACCGCTGGGGAAGGAAACGTGGATACGACGAGTATTCATCCAACGTCATCGAGTGGGAGCAGCGGTGCGAACGGTGCGGAAAACGAAAACGGTGGGTCGAGGCGAAGCGGGACCGCCGGCGGTGAGGGGTCAGCGGCCGGCCGGGGCACCGGCATCCCGGAACCGCCAGCGCCCCCTGGAGACCAGCATCTCGAACCGTGCACCCTGCCCGGCCTCACCGGTCTCGCGGATGACGATCCCGGTCATCGCAAGGATCTCCCGCACGAGGAAGAGCCCGAAACCGGTGTTCTTCCCGAAACCTCGCAGAAATATCTTCTCTTTCTCGCCTGCCGGTATCCCGGGGCCGCAAGATTTAGAGTAAATTCAGCGGAGAGACCCGGAGAACTCCCCGTTCCGGGAGGTTACCGGTTCACCTCCTTCCCCACCGAGAAGGCCTTCGCGAGCACGCCGGAGAAGCCGTAATACTCCTGCCGCATCGAGTCGTAGGCGAACGGCCGGATCTTCTCGATGTCAGGTTTGCCGTCTTCGCCAAGGACGCTCTCGTCCACCTTCACGTCCAGGATCTCCCCGATGAACTGGGTGTGAAGACCAATCTCGACCGTCTGGAGGAGCCGGCACTCGAGGACGACCGGGAACTCCCCGACGTACGGGGCGTTCACCAGGTCCCCCTTCACGGGGGTCAGGCCGGTCGCCGCGAACTTGTCCGTATCCCGGCCGGAGGCGATACCGAAGTAGTCCGCCTCCTTCACGTAATCCGCCGAGGGGATGCTGATCGTGAACTCGCGCTGCTCGATGAGGTTCGCGTAGGTCTGCCGGGATTTCTGGACCGAGACCGCGACCGACGGGGGGCGCGAAGAGCAGATGCCGCCCCAGGCGGCGGCCATGACATCCGGCCGGCCGGCCGTATCGTAAGTCCCGATGATCAGGTCGGGGTGAGGATAGAGGAGTGTCCGTGGACCGATTGATCGCTTCGTCATGGACTACGTTTCGTCATTTTGCCCGGATAAACCTTTTCGGGCTCCGGCAACACGGAAGGGGCCCGGCTCCCGGTCAGGCGGCACCCGCAGCGCGTCACCCCCATCGTTGCGAGGACGTCGGCGTTGATAATGGCGTATCGAGGCTTGAGACGATCTCAACGACAGATAAACCCGCCACAGTCAGGATCATCAACAGCCAGTCCATCTCTGTGTCGCACGATCTATCCCGACCGGGTATGAAGAGATGAGGATCGGCCCGGTGCGAGTTATGTTCATATACCATACCGGCATGAGTCAGTCGCCGTCAACGGAGGCAACAGATATGGGAATCGTGAAGTGCTGCCGTGAGCAGGTCGTCGCCGTATCGCCGGACACGCCGGCGGTGGAGGTGGCGAGGATTATGGGAGAGAAGAACGTCGGAAGCGTCGTCGTCGTCACCGGCGACAACCGGCCCACCGGGATACTTACCGACCGCGATCTTGCGGTCCGGGTCATGGCACAGGAGAAGAATCCCGGCGAGGTCAGGGCAGGCGATATCCTGACGCGGGATGTGATCACCTTCCAGGACAGCATGGGGGTCTACGAAGCCATCCAGAAGATGACTACCGAAGGGATCCGCAGGATGCCGATCACCGATGACAACGGGAGGCTGATCGGGATCGTCACCATGGACGATATCATCCGCATGCTGGGTGAGGAGATGGCCGCTATTGCAAAGAACATCGAGAAACAGAGCCCGCCCATGCAGAAAGAGCGGCCCCCCATACCCATGTGAGGGGGCCGGCACCCATTTTTCCGGCGGAGGACGAGGGTGTCCTCTGCCCCCTTATCCGGTAGCGAAGACGATGACCTCCCCGGTCTGGTTCATCGACCCTTCCATCGTCCGGACCATCTCCTCCCAGGTCGCGCCGGGATCGAGCGGGAGATCGAGGTCGAGCGCGTAGACCCTGAAGAGGTAGGCCTCGGTCGTTCCGGCCTGCGGGCAGGGGCCACGGTACCCGATGGTGCCGAAATCGTTTCTCCCCTGCACGGCGTGGAGAGGCGACTCCACCTCACCTTCGGCCGGGAACCCGGCCGGGATCTCCCCGACGGCGGGGAGGTTCCAGAGCACCCACGCCACCCGCGAAGGTCCGTCCTCGGGACTCGCCGTCGCAAGGATCGCGAGCGACTTGATGTTCGGGAGGATGCCCTCAACACGGATCGGGGGCGAGCGGTTCGCCCCCTTGCAGGTGTACTCCGGCGGGAACTCTTCGAAATCCAGTGATACTACCAGGTTCGGCATATTATCAGTCTCCGTCGATAGCCTCCATCGGGAAATAAAGTATAAAAAGGGTTTGTGCGGTCACCGGGCATACATGGCGGTGGTCTCGCCGAACTGGAGGACATGCCCCTGCATCGCAGCGATGAGGTCGTGCTTCCCTGCACCGGGCGCGAGATCGAGCATGGCATCGAGCCCGTAGACTTTGAAGAGATACCGGTGCGTCTCCCCCGGGGGAGGGCAGGGGCCGCGCCAGCCGATGGTCCCGTAGTCGTTCGTCCCCTGGACGGCGCTCACCGGATCGGTCACGACACCCTGCGGGGGGATGCCCTCCGGGAGCAGGGCTACCGGCTGGAGGTTCCAGATGATCCAGGTCGTGAAGGAGCACCCGGGTTCGAAGGGGTTCAACGCAAAGATCGCCATGGACTTCGTCTCCGGGGTGAACCCCCGGATCCTCAGCTCGGGAGAGCGATCGGGGCCGTCGCAGGTGTTCCAGAGAGGGAACTCTGCCGACCGGAGAGAGACAACCAGTTCGGTAACTTTTGAGGCCATACAGGGCTCTCGACGATGGCTGATAAAAAGGTTGTGGAGACAAAGACGCCTCAGGTCCGGAGAAGGGATCCGGACGAGGCTCCGGGCACCCTGCCGCGTTCGTAGACCGCCATCGTCTCGCCGTAGCCGGTGGCGGCCTCCGAGAGCGCATCTTCAAGGAAGGACCGCCCGGAGCCCGGCGGGAGATCGAGTTCCCGCGCCACGCTCCAGACCCGGATGAAGAAACGGTGCGAGGCACCCTTCGGGGGGCAGGGGCCTGCGTAGCCGGTCCTCCGGAAGTCATTCGTTCCCTGGACTGCCGGGACCGGGCGCGAGACCCGGGGCTCCGGGGGGATGCCCGCGGGGATCTCGCCGGTCGCGGGGATGTTCCAGGCAAGCCAGTGGGTGAACGTGCCCCGCGGTGCATCCGGGTCGTCCATGACGACCGCAACGTAGGGCGCATCCGATCCCCCGACCCTGATCCGCGGAGAACGGTTCTCCCCGTCACAGGTGTGCTCCGGGGGAAACCTGTCGAAATCAACCTCGATGGTCAGGTTCTGCATACTTGCTGCTCCTCCGGCACCTCCATGCGGGAGATCGCATATACCTCTTGCGCCGGCCAGGTCTGACCCTGGACCCTAGCACCGGGACGGCTCCACCTCGGCCGCTCTCCCGTATGCCGCCATGGCCTCGCCGTACTCCCGGATGGCGTCTCCCATGGCACGCCCGAGTTCGACCCGGTCGGCTCCCGGTGCGATATCGAGCGCCCGTGCAAGCCCGTAGACCCGGAAGAGATACCGGTGCGACTCTCCCCGGAGCGGACAGGGGCCGCTGTAGCCGATCTTCCCGGCATCGTTCGTCCCCTGGACCGCGGCAACCGGTTGCGAGACGACCCCCTCGAGAGGGAGATTCCCGGGGATCCTCTCCGTGGCCGGAATGTTCCAGACCATCCAGTGGGTGAAGGTGCCTCCGGCCGCATCGGGGTCCTCCAGGATGACCGCAAGATACGGTGCCCTCCCGCCGAGGACCGTGATTGCGGGCGAAGTATCGGCACCGTCGCAGGTATGCTCCGGCGGGAAGATGCCAAAGCCCGGTATCACGATCAAGGGTTCGACCATTCTTCCCCGCCTCTACTAGATGAGCCCCATATCCTTCGCCTGGATCAGCAACTCCTGCACCTCCCGGTCGTCGAGATCATGCCACCGCTCGTACGCCTGCGCCACCGCAAAGGTGGGGCTGGTCCTGATGTTCAAGCAGACGACAAGGTCCGTCTTCCGGGCGATGAAGTTGACGGCGTGGAGCGAGCCGGTAGGGACCGCGACGATGATCTTGCGGGGCGATTCGGCCCGGGCCGCCTCGACGGCGGCAAGCATCGTGTACCCGGTCGCGAGGCCGTCGTCGATCAGGATTGCCGTCCTGCCCTCAAGCCCCGGCTCCTGTCGTCCGCCGGAGAACTTCTCCAACCGTTCCTCCACGTTCTTTCTGGCCTTTGCAATCGCCGCGTTCACCTCGGCCTCCCGGAGGTCGAGCCCCGCGAGGAGGGCGCGGTTCAGGAAGACCCGCCCGTCCCAGGTCACGGCCCCGAACCCGGCCTCGGGATTCCAGGGCACCTGCACTTTCCGCACCACCGCCATCCGGAGCGGCGCCCTGAGCGCCCGGGCCACCTCGAGCCCCGGCGGTACCCCCCCGGCAGGGATGGCACAGATCACCGGTTCGGTGAGGGTCTCCATCGACGAGAGGGTCGCCGCAAGACGCCTCCCGGCATCGGTCCGGTCCTCAAAAACGGCAAGCCGGTCCCGCAGTGCCCTGTCCTCAATGATCCGGCTCGAATCAAGCATGGGGCAGCCCTTACTGCACGGGGATATTAACATCTTCCGGTGGTGGGGCCCGCCATCAGGGAGGAGCGATACCAATAACCCTCCAGAGATCGATGATCACGGCAGATGATGCAGAGACGAACGGGGAGGTCGTGGCGATGACGCCGGCCGATGCGGTGATCCTGTATACCGACGGCGCATCGCGGGGAAACCCCGGCGACGCCGCCTGGGCATACGTGATCGTACGGGACGGCTCCGTTGTGGCCGGTTCCTCCGGGTTCCTCGGGACGGCAACCAACAACGTGGCCGAGTATCACGCCGTCATCAACGGCCTTTCTGCCGCCCGGAAGTTTACCAAGGGGGCGCTCACGGTCCGGTCGGACTCCGAGCTGGTCGTCCGCCAGCTCACCGGCCGGTACCGCATCACGAAAGAGCACCTGGCAGCCCTCGCGGACGAAGTGCGGGGATTGATGCGCGAGTTTGCGGAGGTCAGGTTCGAGAGCGTCCCGCGGGAGCACCCCTGTATCCAGGTCGCCGACCGGCTCTGCAACGAGACGCTCGATACCGCGAAAGGGAGGGGATAGCCGCATGGCCGCGATCGAGTGCATCCCCATCGGCGTCGTCCGGTCACCCTACCGGGTCAGGGGCGACGCCCCGCGCCAGGGACGCCTCGCGGATACCATCGCGGAGATCCACATCCACGACGCCTACATCGCGGGGCTTGAGAACGTCGAGCGGAGCAGCCACCTCATCGTGCTCTACTGGCTTGATCGGGCGGAGCGGGGCGAACTCCGTGCAACGCCTCCCGGTGAGGAACGGGAGCGGGGGGTCTTTTCCACCCGTTCGCCCGCCCGGCCGAACCCGATCGGATTCGGGATCGTCGACCTGGTCCGGCGGGAGGGCGGCGTCCTGATCGTCCGGGGGCTCGACGCCCTGGACGGGACGCCGGTGCTCGACATCAAGCCCTACTCCCCCGAGATCGACTGCATCCCCGAAGCGACGGGCGGGTGGCACATCAAAAAGTAGGCGGGATCAGGGGACGGCAACCGCCTCCTCCTCCCCGATGCCGAGCTCGCGGAGCTTCTCCGGCGTGGGGCGCCCCTCCCGGTCCCATCCCCGCACCCGATAGTACTCGTCAAGGAGCGGCTCGCGCTCCCAGACCCTGCCTCTCGGGGCGCCCTCGGTGAGCGGCTCCTCGAGGAGGCGGGGCGGCAGGGTGTCGTCCTCCCGGCTGCACCCGGCTCTCAGGTTGAAGATCTTCTGCAGGTTCCAGATCCGCTCGCCGATCCGGAGCACCCCGGCGCCATCGATATCGTAGCCGGTGACCGCCGAGACCATGGCCCCGTAATCCGCGGCGCCGAGCGGGAACGACGTGAAGAGGCAGGCCCCCGACGAGTCGATGAACGCGGTGAGGTCCTGGAACGTCTTCGTCCAGGCCGCCTTTCCCTCACTCGAGTAGGGGTCGAGTTTCTCCGGCGATCCGAGCACCTCGGGGGCGATCAGGTAGGCGTAGACGTGGTCGCCGCCCCGGACCGAGGTCGCGTAGGCAAGGCCGTGGCCCTGCAGCCCCCTGGGGTCGTAGGCAGGAAGTTCCTGGCGCTTGACGCTCATGGAGAGTTCGGGGTGCCCGTGCTTCCTCGCGAAGCGGAAGGAACCCTCGGCAAGTTCGTCGCCGATGCCGTCGCGATAGGCGATCCGCCGGACGAGGTCGACCATCTTCTCCGCGTCGCCGAACCGGATATCTTCGTCGATGTAGCCCTTCTCCGAGAGTTCCATCGCACAGGCGATCGTCGACCCGGCAGAGATCGTATCGAGGCCGAGATCGTTGCAGAGCGTGTTCGCCTCCGAGACGGCGGCAAGATCGTCGATCCCGCAGTCGGGACCGAACGCCCAGATCGTCTCGTACTCCGGCCCCGCCGTCCGCTTCCCCTCGACCTCGATGTCGCGGCCGCACTGGATGACGCAGGTCTGGCATCCCATCTTTCCCGAGAGGATGGTATCGGCCATCCGCTCGCCCGAGACGTTCTCTGCCGCGGGGAAGTGAGAACTCTGGAAGTTCCGGGTCGGGAGGATGTAGTTCTCGTTGATGATGTTCACGAGGACGGCGGTGCCGAACCGGGGAAGCCCGCCGCCCGATATGGCGTTCTCCCGGATCCTGTCCGCGATCTCCTTTTTGAGGGCGAGAAACCGGTCGCGGTCGGCGACGGTGACCCGGCCGCTCCCCCGGGCGGCGACCGCTTTTAGGTTCTTTGACCCCATCACGGCGCCGACGCCCCCGCGACCCGCGGCCCGCGAGTTCTCGTTGATGATGGCGGCGATCCGGGAGAGGCGTTCGCCGGCGGGACCGATGCAGGCGACGCTCGCGCCGGGATCGTCGAGATCTTCCTGCAGGGCCGCGGAGGTCTCGCTCGTCGTCATCCCCACGAGATCCGAGGCGTCCCGGAGCTCCGCACGCCCGTCGTCGAGGACGAGGGAGACCGGCCGCTCCGCCCGGCCCCGGAACACGACCGCATCAAACCCCGCCCGTTTCATGCTGGTGCCGAACTTGCCGCCGGAGTTCGCGCTGGTCAGCGTCCCGGTCAGCGGCGATTTCGTGACGACGTCATACCGGGACCCGAGCGGCAGGCCGCTCCCGGCAACCGGTCCGGTGGCGAAGATCAGCACGTTCTCCGTACCGAGAGGGTCGATGCCGGGGTTCACCGTATCCTCGAGGATGCGGACCCCGAGCCCCCTGCCTCCGATGTAGTTCCGTCTCCATTCTTCGGGAAACGGCTCTTCCGTCATCCGTTCACGTGCAAGGTCGACGTGAAGGATCTTCTCTGCGTAGCCGTTCATGCATGATCACCACCCCCACAGGCCCCGTCCGGAGTTAATAAGGCTGCCGACGGCGAAAAACATCCACTTAACTTTAGAATAAAAGAAATAACATCAGATCGCATCACCGCCGGAGCGATACCAATAAGGCCGGTCACCGCCATCACCCGGCTATCGGATGAACGGTGCGAAGAGTGACGGGTGCATACGGGTGAGGGTCAGGGCATTTGCCATGCTCCGGGACACCCTCCCGGCGGAACACGATGCGGAGGTCCCGGAAGGATCGACCGTCGGCGATCTGCTCAACCATCTCTCCGCCCGGCACCCCGGGCTCGGCGACGCACTCTTCACCTCCACCGGGGATATCAGGGCGTATGTCAACATCTTAAAGAACGGAAGGAACATCCATTTCAGCGGGGGTCTTGCAACGCCCCTGGCAGACGGCGATACCGTCGCCCTCTTTCCCCCCGCAGCCGGGGGGTAACCCGGGGGAGAAGCGGTCCGGTGACGGCAGAACGGGATAATTTGCCAACACCTATACCTTTTTGTGACATTTACCGTTAATATATAGTAGCTCAAGATCCTTCTTGAGAAGGATACTATACAGCGGAGGATAATTCTGATGGCTCAAACAAACGAACCCAATAAAGAAACCTGTGCCGGGAACTGCGCCGGCTGCCCGTCGGCGACCGGGTGCAGTGATCCGAGAAATGCGGGCGAGAAGGGCCTGCCCCCGAAGGCGAAGATCAGCGTAAAGCACGTCGTCCTCGTCCTCTCCGGGAAAGGCGGTGTGGGGAAGAGCACGGTGGCGGCGAACCTCGCCTACGCCCTCGCGAACCGCGGCTACGCCACGGGTCTCGTCGACCTCGATATCCACGGCCCCGACATCCCCAAGATGCTCGGCGCCGAGGATGCCCGCCTCCAGTCCTACGACGGGAAGGTCATCGAGCCGGTCAGGATCACCGGCAACCTCGCTATCGTCTCCATGGCGTTCCTGCTTCCCGAACGCAACACCCCCGTCATCTGGCGCGGCCCGATGAAGATGACGGTCATCAAGCAGTTCCTCGAGGATGTCAACTGGGGCGACCTCGACTACCTGATCGTCGACCTCCCGCCCGGCACCGGCGACGAGGCGCTCACCATCGCCCAGCTCGCCCCGAACATCGCCGGAGCCGTCATCGTCACGACCCCGCAGGATGTCGCCGTTCTCGACTCGAGCAAGGCTGCAGAGTTCATCAAGAAGCTCGAGCTCCGCGTGCTCGGCATCGTCGAGAACATGAGCGGGTTCGTCTGCCCCCACTGCAACGAGGAGATCGACATCTTCGGCAAAGGCGGCGGCGAGAAAGAGGCAAAGCAGCTCGGTGTGCCGTTCCTCGGCGCCATTCCGCTCGACCCGGAGATGCGCAAAGCTGCGGACGAAGGCCGGCCCTTCATCATCCGCCAGAGCAAGGAGAGCCCGACCTGGAAGAGCTTTGACGCTATCATGAATGCCCTGGTCGAGCAGATCGAGGGATAAGCATGGAGTACGCGCGGATCCTTGCCGGCCAGGAGGGCCCTATCCCGGTCTTTGCGCGGATCGTCGAGGCACTCGAAAACTTCGAGGAGTTCCCCTTCCTGCTCGAACCCCTCTACCGCGAGGCCTCAGAGCTCGAGGAGGACGACCTCGATCGCCTCCGGTTCGGCCTCGTCCGCCTGCAGGTCTACGCCGACATTCACCGCTACGAGGANNGGCTCCTCCTCGAGGGAGACGAGGCCGGCGGCAAGCAGTGCTGCTGAGGCCGGCCGGATACCCTCCAGGATACCATCACTTTTTTCCCCGTCCGGCAACCGGACCCTGTTCCGACATCCTGAGAGGCTGGCGCACACCGGCAGCCCGCCGAAAAAAGAGGTTAGTATGTCGCCAGGTAGCGGTCGAGTTCCCAGGGGTGGACCATCGTCCGGTAGGCGTCCCACTCGGCGTTCGCGACGTTCGTGAGCGCCTCGACGACGTGGGGGCCGAGCGCCTTGCAGATGAGGTCGTCGGCGAGGAGGGCACGGTGCGCCTCGGCAAGGTCGCCGGGCAGCGTCGCGATCCCGGCACGGTCCCGCTCGGCGGCCGTCATATGGTAGATGTTCTTGACGACGCCTGCAGGGGGCTCGATCTTCTCACGGACCCCTTCCATGCCCGCGGCAAGCATCGCGGTGAAGGCGAGGTAGGGGTTGCAGGTCGGGTCGGGGCTGCGGAACTCGACGCGGGTGCTGTTGCCGCGGGGTGCCGGGACCCGGACCAGAACCGACCGGTTGCTCGCGCTCCAGCAGACGTAGCAGGGCGCCTCGTAGCCGGGGACGAGCCTCTTGTAGGAGTTGACCGTCGGGTTCGCGACCCGGGTGATCGCCGGGGCGTGCTTGAGCAGCCCGCCGATGAAGTGCATACAGGTCTCCGAGAGCTGGAGAGGCGCATCAGGGTCGTAGAACGCGTTCTTCCCATCCTTTGCGAGCGAGCAGTTGGTGTGCATCCCGCTCCCGCAGATGCCGTAGATCGGCTTTGCCATGAACGAGGCGTGCAGACCGCGCATCAGCGCCATCGTCTTGACCGCGAACTTGAAGGTGATGACGCTGTCGGCGGTGTGGAGGGCGTCGCTGTACTTGAAGTCGATCTCGTGCTGGCTCTCGGCGACCTCGTGGTGGGAGGCCTCGATCTCGAACCCCATATCGATGAGCGCGAGGATGATCTCGCGGCGCACGTCCTCGGCGAGGTCCGTGGGGGCAAGGTCGAAGTAGCCGCCGACGTCCTGGAACCGGGTGGTCGGCCGGCCCTCGAGCATCCGGAAGAGGAAGAACTCCAGCTCCGGTCCGGTGTTGAAGACGTAGCCGTCCTTTGCGGCGTCCTGCAGGACCTGCCGGAGGACGTAGCGCGGGTCGCCCTCGAACGGCTTCCCGTTGGCCTTGTAGACGTCGCAGACGAAACGTGCCTCTGCGCACTCACGGGGCTGCCAGGGCAGGAGGGTGTAGGTGGAGGGGTCGGGCCTGAGGATCATATCGGACTCCTCGATCCGGACGAACCCCTCGATCGACGAGCCGTCAAACCCGATCCCGGCGGTCAGGGCCTTTTCTGCCTGCTTGGCCGGGATGGCGACATTCTTCGGCATGCCGAGGAGGTCGGTGAACTGCAATCGGAGGAATCGGACGTTGTCCTGTTCGATACGCTCAAGCATCGCAGAAGTGGGATCAGGGGTCATGTGGAAATCTACTTCTATCCGATGAAATAAATATCTATTGTCACAAATATACCCAGGCAGCATTTCAGAAATGGACAACGAGACGTTGCCTGACAGAGGTTACTATGTGCGGCATTTTTGGAGTAATGGATAAGAGGCGCCAGATGATGGATGGTTCCGGCATCCGTCAGGCCCTCTCTATCATGAACGAGCGCGGCAGCGGTGAGGGCGCGGGGTACGTCGCCTACGGCATCTACCCCGACTACCGTGACAGCTACGCGCTCCATGTCTTCTTTGACAGGGCCTGTGAAAGCAAAAAGGCTGTCGACGCAACACTGGAGCAGTGGGGAACGATCGAGCACGACGAGGCAATTCCCACCTGCGACCAGCCGCGCCTCCGGGTAAACTGCACCCCCTGGCGCTACTTCTTCAAGCCCGACACCTCCCTCGCGCCCGAGAAGGACGTCATCACGAATCTCGTGATGCAGATCAATGCAGGGTCGAGCGGTGCCCAGATCGTCTCGTCCGGCAAGAACGTCGGCGCCTTCAAGGCCAACGGCTGGCCCGAGGATGTGGCGGACTACTTCCAGATACAGGACTACGAGGGCTACATCTGGCTCGCCCACAACCGGTATGCGACGAGCCACCCCGAACTGTGGGAACGGCCCGACCCGTTCAACCTGCACGACTGGAGCGTCGTGGAGAACGGCAAGACCACCACCTACGGGACCAACCGGCGCTACATCGAGAGCTACGGATACAACTGCTCGACATCCACCGACAGCGAGGTCATCGCTTACTTGATGGACCTCCTGGTGCGGAGGCACGGCCTCGACGTCAACCTCGCCATCAAGGCGCTTTCCCCGCCCTACTGGGACGAGATCGACCGGATGCCCGAGGCGGAGCAGAAACTGAACCGCGCCCTCCGGTTCGCCTACGGCTCCGCGACGATGAACGGTCCGTTCACCGTCGTGGCCGCGAACCCCGATATGATGGTCGGGTTCACCGACCGGGGCAAGCTCCGGCCGATGGTCGTCGGCGAATGCGGCGACCGTCTCTATATCGCAAGCGAAGAAGTGGCCATCCGGGCAATGGAACCCTGCGTAGAGTCGATCGTGCGGCCTGCTGCGGGTGAAACGGTGATCGGGAGGGTTGCCCCATGAGCAGCAACTTCGGCAGCATGCCGCTCCGGTACCGGATCACGATCGACCGCGATCAGTGCATGGAGTGCGGACGCTGTGTCGATAACTGTTCCTACGGCGTCTTCCGGCAGGACAGAGGGAAGATCCTGATCAACTCCCGGAAGTGCACCGCCTGTCACCGGTGCCTCACCTACTGCCCGCGGGACGCCATCATGCTCGAGGAGCAGCCCTGCGACTACCGGAGCCACCCGGTCTGGACCAGGACGGTCAGGGAGTCGATCTACAACCAGTCCCGGACGGGGAAGATCATCCTCGCCGGCATGGGCAGCGTCGCGAACCTCCCGATCATCTTCGACCACCTGATGCTGGACGCCTGCCAGGTCACGACGCCCCCGACCGACCCGCTCCGCGAGCCCGTCGAGCTCCGGACCTACCTCGGCAAGAAGCCGTCGAAGCTTGACTTCCGGCAGAAGGCAAACGGTGATGTCGAGCTCTCCACGGAACTCGCCCCGAACCTCATGGTCGAGACCCCGATCCTCCTCGGCCACATGAGTTTCGGTGCAATCAGCCTGAACGCCCATATCTCCATGGCCCGTGCGGCACAGGAGGTCGGCACCTACATGGGTACCGGGGAGGGCGGTCTGCACCCGGCCCTCTACCCCTACCAGGACCGGATGATCGTCCAGGTCGCCTCCGGGCGGTTCGGCGTGAACATCGACTACCTTGAGCGCGGCGCCGCGAT
>DALN01000164.1 GCA_002499455.1 Methanoculleus sp. UBA77
CCGGGCAGGGCTCAAGGAGGCGGCACGCTCGGAGCGGGTCCGGGAGGCGTTCCGGCGAGAGCAGGAGAGCGAGGCGCGCCGCCTGGAGGAGCACAAGTACGACATGCTCTTCTCGAAGACGGAGAAGGGGAAGGTCTATCTTGACTACCAGGCCATAGCCGACGAGATCATTCACCTGTACACGCCGATCACGTTCCAACAGGATATCTGGTTCTACGTCGATGGACTTTACCGGCAGGAGCAGGGGGAGATCCTATCCTTCGTGGCGGAAGTGGCTCGAGCGGCAGGATACGGCCCCATAACCTCCGCGATCCGGGAGGTCCGGGCATACGTCTCCGCGCACAGGATCGCGACAGAGTATCCCTTCGACCGATACCCCGGCGCATTGCCCCTGGCAAACGGCGTTCTGGAAATCGATTGGGGGGCAGGCCGCGCCGCCCTACACCCGTACTCGCCCGAATACCTGTTCACGCGGCGGTGGCCCGTGGTCTACAACCCCGACGCAGACCCCGACCTGATCCACGAGCAGGCCCTCTCCCTCTACGTGGATGACGACGAGGTGGTCGCCCTCTATCAATTCCCGGCGCAAGCGATCCTGCACTTCTTGGGATATGGGCCGTTCAAGAGGTCATACATCTTCGAGGGTCCGAGCAATGGGGGGAAGACCACATACTTAGTGGACTTTCTGAACGCGATCTTCGGTGCAGAAAACATCTCAAACGTCAGCCTGCAGCGGATCGGCACAGATCGGTTCGTGGCGGGCGATATCGAGAACGCGGTTATCAATCGGTGCGATGACCTCTCCGACTTACCCCTGGAGAACGTGGGGCCGTTTAAGGCGCTCACCGGGGGGTTCTCGCATAACATCGAGCGGAAGTTCAAGACGCCCTACCGGGGGAGAATCACTGCCGTCCATGCCTTCAGCGCGAACATGCCCCCGACCGTGCCCGACAACATCCTCTTCGATAGCGCATTCTGGGGGAGATTTGTTTACCTCAGGTTCAACAACTCCTTCGAGGTCGATCCGTCCTTCGTGTCTCGAGTGTTCACGCTGGAGAACATATCCGGCGCATTCAACCGCATCTTAGAGACAGCCTTCGAGATCCGGAAGACGGGGAGACTCGTCTATGAGCAGGACCCGGGGGAGGTTAAGGATACCTGGCAGAGCGCATCAAATCCGTTCGAGCGGTTCGTCGAGGCGGAGATGCAGCCGACCCAGACCCCGACATTCTTTGATAAGTCGCAGCTCTTCCGTGCGTTCCTCTCGTGGTGCGATGAGAAGAAGATCAATCCCCGGAAACTACCGAGTTCCCTCACCGGGTTCACGAAGATGATCTTCGCGTCAGGGTTCACGACGGCCCGAAAAGGATCGAAGAAGGACCGGGAGTGGATGTACGAAGGGCGGTATACGTGGAAGCCGTCGAGCAAGTACCGGGAGATGATCTGATGCGGTGTCCAAGATGTCTAACTTATTTTCTATTAATTAATCATTGGAAAAATAAGTTGGTACAAGTATGTACATATGAGGTAATAATAGTCCCAAAAAAGTTGGACACCTTAGACACCGGGAGGCTGTCGCTATGATCTCCGACCTCTCGCCCCGGNNCCGGGTGCAAGCGCCCGGCGGCGTTTGGGTGCGGTGCCGGGTTCCCGCTCTGTGAAGGCCATTACCAGGCAGAGGTGGAGCGGGTCCGGAGAGAGGGAGGTGGGCGGACATGATCCCCGACCTCTCGCCCCGGACCCTCTTACACGATGCCTGGTCAGCCGTCACCGGGGACCGGCTCGACGATGCCCTCGCTCTCTACGGCGAGGTGATCGGGCTCGCACCCTCTGACGGTCCGGAGCTCCGGACGGCCCTCCTGGGTGCATGGCGGGTTCATCGCCTGCAGGGGGAGGCAGAGCAGGCCGACCTCTACGCCCGGGAGCTCTCCCGGATACGGCCCCGCGAGCAGCTCCACCCGAAGCAGCGGCAGCTCTTCGTGCCGGCAGAGGACCTCCTGCAGATGCCCTACCTCCGGGAGATCCAGTTCTCCGGCAGCACCCCGGGGAGGTTCAACCCTCTCGCTCACCACTTCGGAAGCCAGAAGGTGATCGCGGCGGCAGTCTGGGAGCAGCGCCCTCGTGCAGATGCCGCCGGCCGGATCTGGGAGGCCCGGCTCTACTGGCTGAAGGACTACGATCCGCCGTTCTGCTACCGCTATTATACCGGCGGGGACTCTCGCCCGTGCGAGGCCGTGGACCCGATCACCGTCCTGGAGGCGGTCGAGTTCCCGGTCTGTGAGATGCAACAGTGTGAAGGAGACGCGAGGTGATCANNNTTCCTCCTGGAGCCCGGGCGGAAGTTGTCACAGGCCGAAACCCTCGACCGGATCCTCGACGAGTGGCGGCGACTGAAGGCCGGTGCACTGATGGCCCGGTCATAGCCGCACAAATCCTTTTCACTCTTTTAAAACTGTCGCTTTTGCCATTTCCGCCAATATCCAAACGGGAAATAGGGATTAGCCCATAATATATTATCATACAGAGGTGCGAAAATGGCAATTTATCAGACCAATGGGAAGGGGGAGCAGTTCGCGTATACGTCCGTCCGTGTCCCTCGCTCCCTCTTCGACGCCGCCAGAAGTCAGGGTGTGAACCTCTCGCAGGCGATGACCGAAACCCTCGACGGCATTGTCGGCCCTGGACGCACCCCGAGGAAGTAGCACGAT
>DALN01000141.1 GCA_002499455.1 Methanoculleus sp. UBA77
CCGCCCGATCTCGTCGAGGATGACCAGGCTCTGCGGCGTCGCGTTGTTTAAGATATTCGCGAGTTCGAGCATCTCGACCATGAACGTCGACTGCCCGGAGGCGAGGTCGTCGAACGCCCCGACCCTGGTGAAGACCCGGTCGACGATCCCGATCGTGGCGTGGCGGGCCGGGACGAAACTCCCCATCTGGGCCATGATGCAGCAGAGCGCCACCGCCCGCATGTAGGTGGACTTGCCCGCCATGTTCGCCCCGGTGATGATCATGATCTGGTCGCCGGCGGAGTCGAGGTCCGTGTCGTTCGGGACGAACGGGACCGGGAGGTGCCGCTCCACGACAGGGTGGCGGCCGTCGCGGATGACTATCCGGCCGCTCTCCTCGATGACCGGGCGGGAGTAGCCGTAGCGTGCCGCGACCTCGGCGAGGGCCGCATACACGTCGAGCAGCCCCACCGCCCGTGCGGTCGCCTGGAGGGCGGTGACCTCTCCTGCGAGCGTCCGGACGAGTTCGGCATAGATCTCCGCCTCGAGCGCCCCGAGCCGCTCCTCGGCGGTCGCGATCATCGCCTCCTTCTCCCGGAGGTCCAGTATCGTGTAGCGCTCGCCGTTCGCGGTCGTCTGCCGCCGCTCGTACTCCGGCGGGACCAGGTGGAGGTTCGGCCTCGTCACCTCGATGTAGTAGCCGAAGATCCGGTTGTAGGCGACCTTGAGCGACTTGATGCCGGTCCGCTCCCGCTCCTGCTGCTGGAACTCCACGATCCAGTCCTTCCCGGTCGTCGCGAGGTGCCGGAGCTCGTCGAGCTTCGCGTCGAACCCCTCCCGGATCATACCGCCGGACTTCGCGAGCGCCGGGGGGTCGTCGACGATCGCCCGCCCGACAAGGTCGATGACGGAGGCGTGGTCGCCCATCGCGTCGAGGGCCTCGCGGACGAGGGCGGGGACATCAGCCTCAAAGAGCGCCTTCACGTCAGGGATCGCATCGAGCGACTCTTTCAGCGTCGCGAGATCGCGGGGGCCGGCGTTGCCGTAGGCGATCCTTCCTGCGATCCGCTCGATGTCGGCGAAGTCGCCGAGGGTCGCGCGGAGCGCCTGCCGCTCGATGGAGTGGTCGATGAGCCAGGCCACGGCATCGAGCCTCGCCTCGATCGCCTCCTTCCTGATCAGGGGGCCGATCACGAACGACCGCATCGTCCGGCTCCCCATCGAGGTCTCCGTGACGTCGAGGGCGGCAAGAAGGGTGCTCCCGTCCCCCTCGCCCCGGATGCCGGTCGTGATCTCCAGGTTCCGGAGGGTGATCGCATCGAGGATCATGTTCCCCGACGGTATCCTTGTCGCAAGCCCCGTGATGTGGGAGAGGGGCGACCGCTGGGTCTCCTGGGCGTAGCAGAGCGCCGCCCCGGCCGCCGCGACGGCGCCCGCTATCCCGGCGCAGCCGTAACCGTCGAGCGTCGCCGTCCCGAACTGCCCACAGAGGCGTTCGCACGCCGTATCGGGGTCGAACGCATCGTCGCGGTAGCGGCTCACCGTCACGCCGAGCGACTCGAGCCGGCGGGGGAGCCCGTCGTCGAGGCTTTGGGGGACGATCACTTCCGTCGGGCGATACCGGACCGCCTCCGAGACGATCTCGGCGAAGTCGCGCCCGGCGCTCCCGGCGGAGACGAAGAACTCACCGGTGGAGACGTCCAGGNNACGCGAGGCCGTAGGTATCCTTCCGGTCGGGGGCGACCGCCATCAGGTACCGGGCGCCGGCCGATCCGAGCATCGAGGAGTCGATCAGGGTCCCCGGCGTGATCACCCGGGTCACGTCGCGCTTCACGACGCCCTTTGCGGTCTTCGGGTCCTCGATCTGGTCGCAGATCACCACTTTGTAGCCCTTCCCCACCAGGCGGGCGATGTAGCCGTCGGCGGCGTGGTGGGGGACGCCCGCAAGCGGCATCCGGTCGCCGTTCTTATCCTTCCCCCGCGCCGTCAGGGTGATATCGAGTTCGCGGGCCACCACGCCGGCGTCTTCGCCGAACGTCTCGTAGAAGTCCCCCATCCGGAAGAAGAGGATGGCGTCGGGGTAACGGGTCTTCACCGAGTAGTACTGTCGCATTGCCGGGGTCGGTCCGTCGGTCATCGCTTCTCCTTATACAATCCGCATGGGGCCACATAAGGGTACTCCCCCAAAATCTCGCAGGATTCGGCCCCGATTACCTGCACCACCCGGGCGCTTCTGCCAAACTACATACGCCTGGAGCGCGTACCAGAACGCGATAGCATATGGCAGCGACTATCGCAGAGAAGATATTCTCGATGAAGTGCGGCAGATCCGTCCGCGCGGGCGACGTGGTGATGGCACCGGTGGATGCGGCGATGATCCACGACATCACCGGCCCGCTTGCGGTCAGGGTCTTTGGCGAGATGGGCGGAGAGCGCGTATTCGATCCGGAACGGATCATTATGCTCTTCGACCACCAGGTCCCCGCCGACTCGATACCGGCTGCCGAGAACCACGTCTTCATGCGGCAGTTTGCACGGGAGCAGGAGATTCACAACTACGACCTTCTCGAGGGCGTCTGCCACCAGATCGTCATGGAGAAGGGGCGGGCGGCGCCGGGCGAGATCATCGTCGGGACCGACTCGCACACCTGCACCTACGGTGCGGCGGGCGCGTTCGCGACGGGGATCGGCTCGACCGATATGGGGTTCGTCCTGAAGTTCGGGGCGCTCTACTTCCGGGTGCCGGAGAGCATCCTCCTTGAGGTCGAGGGGAAGTTCGGCCGGCGGGTCGGGGCAAAAGACCTCATCCTCTCGCTCGCCGGGGATATCGGCGCCGACGGCGCGACCTACATGGCGCTCGAGTTCACGGGCCGGGCGATCGAGAAGATGAACATGGCCGGCCGGATGACCTGCGCGAATATGGCGATCGAGATGGGCGCGAAGGCCGGGATCGTCCGGCCCGACGCGGCCACCTGGGACTACGTCGGCGCCCGCCGGGATATCGAGCCCTTCGACCTTGCAGGCGATGCGGACGCGGCGTATCGGGAGCGCCGGCACTACGACGTCACCGACCTCGCACCCCAGGTCGCCGTCCCCCACAACGTCGACAACGTCGTGGATGTCACGAAGGTCGCGGGGACGAAGGTCGACCAGGTCTTCATCGGCTCCTGTACGAACGGGCGCTACGAGGACCTCTTCGAGGCGGCCGAGGTGATGGGGAGCGCCGACCGCTTCGCGGACGGGGTCCGGGTGATCGTCATCCCGGCCTCGCGGACGGAGTACCTCAAGGCCCTCCGGGCCGGCCTCATCGAGCGGTTCGTCGAGGCGGGAGCCCTCGTGGAGGCGCCGTGCTGCGGCCCCTGCATGGGCGGGGCGTTCGGGCTCCTTGCCCCCGGCGAGGTCTCGCTCTCGACCTCGAACCGGAACTTCCGGGGGAGGCAGGGGAGCACCCAGGCCCAGGTCTACCTCTCGTCGCCGGCGACGGCGGCGGCAAGCGCCCTCTACGGTGAGATCACCGACCCGAGGGAGGTGTGAAGAATGCGGGTGTGGAAGTTCGGCGACGATATCGATACGGACGCGATCATACCGGGGAGGTTCCTCACGATCTACGACCCGGCGGAGCTCGCGAAGCACGCGTTCGAGGGGACGCGGGATGAGTTTGCAAAAGAGGCGCGGGAAGGCGACGTCGTCGTTGGGGGGACCAACTTCGGGTGCGGCTCCTCCCGCGAGCACGCGCCGCTCGCCCTCCTCGGCGCCGGCGTGAAGGCCGTGGTCGCGAAGTCCTTTGCCCGGATCTTCTACCGGAACGCCGTCAACACGGGGCTCCTGCCCCTGGTCTGTCCGGAGGCGGACAGCATCCGTGACGGCGCGACCGTCGCGGTGGACCTTGCCGGCGGCTACATCGAGGCGGACGGGAAGCGGCTCCCCATCGAGCCGGTGCCCGGGTTCATGAAGGAGATCGTCGATGCCGGCGGTCTCGTGGCCTACGCGAAGAACCTCAAGGAGGTGAAGAGATGCAGCACCGAGTAGCGGCAATCGGCGGTGACGGGATCGGCCCCGAGATCGTCGCGGCAGGGCGAGAAGTCCTCGATGCCGCGGGTGAGCGCTACGGGTTTGATATCGCCTGGACCGAGTTCGATATCGGAGCGGACCGCTACCTCGCGACCGGGGAACTCCTCACCGAGGATGATATCAGGGAGCTCTCGAAGTTCAATGCGATCTACTTCGGGGCGATCGGTGACGACCGGGTGAAGCCGGGGATCCTCGAGAAGGGGATCCTCCTTGCCATCCGGTTCCACTTCGACCAGTTCGTCAACCTCAGGCCGATCAAACTCCTCGACGGTGTCGCGACCCCGCTCGCGAACAAGGGTCCGCAGGATATCGACTTCGTCGTCGTCCGGGAGAACACCGAGGACTTCTACGTCGGGATCGGCTCCCGGCTGAAGGGGGCCCGCGAACAGAAGACCCTCGAGGTCGTCCGGGACATCTACAGCGTCAAGTTCGGCCTCGACGTCGAGACCGACGCCGACGAACTCGCCTATCAGATCGGTGTCATCACCCGGCCGGGCGCGGAGCGGGTGATCCGCTACGCCTTTGACCTTGCAGAGCGGCGGGAGAAGAAGGTTACGTCGGTCGACAAGGCAAATGTCCTCTCGGACGTCTACGGCCTCTGGCGCGATGTCTTCACCGACGTCGCCGCCGGCTACCCGGACGTTAAGACCGAGTTCAACTTCGTCGACGCCGTCACGATGTGGTTCGTCAAGAACCCCGAGTGGTTCGACGTCGTCGTCACCCCGAACATGTTCGGCGACATCATCACCGATCTCGGGGCCATGATCCAGGGCGGTCTCGGCCTTGCCCCCGGCGGGAACATCAATCCCGCGGGGACGTCGATGTTTGAGCCGATCCACGGCTCCGCACCGAAATACCGCGGCCAGGACGTCGCAAATCCCCTTGCCACCGTCTGGGCCGGCTCGATGCTCCTCGACCACCTCGGCGAGCACGAGGCTGCGGCGGCGGTCCTCCGGGCGATCGAGCGGAGTATCCTCGACGGCTACGTCACCCGGGATATGGGCGGCGCGAGGAAGACGAGCGAGGTCGGGCGGTACCTCGCGTCGCTCGTAAAGACGGTGTAGGGCGGGAGCCCTTCTCCTTGCTTTTCTGTTCCTTCGCGCTCTAACCTGGCCCCACACAAATGCGAAGCGCCGCGAAGGAAAGTTGCACACACGTTTACTGGACTTCGCGTTCTTCGCGGTTTCGCGCGAGCTAACAGGAGTAGATAACAATACAACCTCACGCGAAGGCGCGAAGCCGCGAAGGGGGACTGACAGTAACTACACAGACTATGGCACCCTCCGTGTGTTTCCACAGAGCCTGCCCTTTATATCCCCGCGCCCCCATGATCTTGTAGAACGATGCCGGAAGACCAGCATACGCCGTGTGAGAACCCGCTCTGGCCCTGTGCGATGACCGGGGCGGTCGCATGCCTCGCGGGGTTCGAGGACCTCGCCGTCGTCGTCCACGGGTCGAGCGGCTGCTACTTCTACCCCTCGTCCCTCGTCGGGGTCCCCATCCACGGGACGTTCCTCATCGAGAGCGAGATCATCTTCGGGACGGAGTCGCGCCTCGCAGAGGTGATCGGCGACCTCGAGAGCCGGTACTCCCGGATAGCCGTGGTCAACACCTGTGTCCCCGCGATCATGGGCGAGGACCTCGGCGACCTTGCCTCTGGAGGACGAATTATCATCGTCGACAGCCCCGGGTTCCTCGGCGACCTCGAGGCCGGCTACCGCCGGGCCCTCGACTGCATTGCGCCGGAGGTGGACGACGGTGCCGCCGGCGTCAACATCGACGGCATCTGCCGGACCGACCCCTTCTGCCGGGGGAACGGCCTCGAGGCCCGGCGGCTCCTCAACCTCGCCGGTGCGCCGGTCGGGACGACGTTCTGCCTCGATCGCTACGATGCGGCGCACCGTGCGGCCCCCTTCACCGTCGGGACGAACCCGGACCTCGCGAGCGGCGTCGGGACCTCGTGCGGCTCGCTCCTCGGCCTCGACGCCGTCAGCGAGACCTTCGAGCGGCTTTCCGCAGAGGTCGACGGGGTCGATGCCCGCCCCGTCAGGGAAGAGGTTGCCTGGGCCGATGCCCGGATCACGAAGGCCTGCGAGAAGTACCTCCGCAGGTTCGACCCGCCCCGGGTGGCGATCGCCGCCGAGAGTGCGTATGCCTCGTTCGCCGCGGACCTCCTCGACCGCTACCTCGGCGCCGAGGTTGCCTGCATCGCGGCCCGGAACGGTCCCGGGGGCGCTACGACCGATTTTGCAACGGTCCGGAGGATGATCGCGGACGCCGAACCGGACCTGGTCCTCGGTTCCTCCTACGAGCAGTCGATCGCTCCCGGCGCCGCGTTCGTCGGGCTGACGCCGCCTATCCGGGGCAGGATCCTCCTCTCTTCGCGGGCCCTCGCCGGGACCGAGGGGGCGCTCCGGCTGATGGACGAGGTGCTCAACGCCTGCGCCAGCCGCTCCCGGAGCCCGGAGGGCGGGCCCGCAGGCCTCTCCTGAGGAAAGCGTTAATACCGCGGGTGCCGCACAGCAATCATAACGGAGAACGGGGGTCCGGGCGGACCCTCGCCTCCCGCTGGAGCCGGTCCGCATGCCGCTTGTCAAGATCGAGATCCGTTCAGGAAAGCCGGTCGAGTACCGGCAGTCGCTTATCGAGAGCCTCCGCAGGGCTTTCGTGGACTCTTTAGGGACCCCGGAGGAGGCCCTCTGGCTCCGTCTCTGCGAGCGCAAGGAGGAGAACTTCCCGATGCCTCCCGGCCGGTCGGCCGACGCCGTCCTGATCGAGGTCTCGCTCATGCCGGGGCGGAGCGCCGGGAAGAAGGAGGCGCTGTACCGGGCAATCGTCGGGAACCTCGCCCGTGATCCGGGCGTCCGCCCTGAAGACATCTTCATCGTCCTCTACGAACCGCCGGTCGAGAACTGGGCCGAGCACGGCGAGGCATTCATGCCCTCCTGAGAGATTCCCGGATGTCATAAGGTATTTATGACCCGGCGCATATCGGGGTGCCGATCCCGTCCTATGGGCGGGGTCGGTACAGGAGGGGTATGGCATGACACACCACGGCGGATACGGCGCCCACGGTATGCTTCTTTCGAAGATGTATGACTATTTAGACGAGGACCAGATGCGGCAGCTGATGGTCCGGATGATCGAGTCCCGCATCAAGATGAAGCAGCAGCACATGGAACTGATGCAGTACAAGATCGAGACTTATAAGATGGCACGCGACATGCTCCAGAAGGGCATGAAGAAGTGAGCCTGCACATCCTCGTATGCCCCGGTGCGCGGGCCCGGGGCTCCTCTTTTTTACTCATCCCGGTGAATGATCCGGTATGGACCTGATCGTCAGGGGATACCGCGAGGAGGATTTCCCGTCCGTCTCCGCCCTCGAACGGGAGAACAGCCAGGGAGAATGCAAGCCCGAGGTCTTTATCCGGCAGGCGGGAGTTCTCTTTGCTGATACGTTCCTCGTCGGGGAGTGTGCCGGGAAGGTCGTCGGCTACACCATCGGGGCGCTTGTGCAGCACCGGCCGGCGACCGGGTGGATCATCCGGCTGGTGGTATCGGGAGAGCACCGGCGCCGGGGGTTCGGGGAGAGCCTGGTTGCCGCCGCCGTCGGGAGCCTCCGGGACCGGGGCGCCGGGGAGGTCTACCTCTCGGTTGCGCCGCAGAACCACGCCGCCCGGGCGCTCTATGCGAAGCACGGTTTTCGAGAGACGGAGTTCTGCCCGGCCTACTTCGGCGAGGGGGCCGATCGGCATATCCTCCGGCGGGACCTCACTCCGGGGAAGGCTTAATCTCTCCGGGTTGAGATAGGATGTCAGATACCATGCCCCTCACCCCGCTCCGTATCGGAGAGGCGTTCAAACCGGCGCCGCAGTTCCGGTCCTACCTCTACGCCTCGCTGGTCCTGGCCGTCGTCCTCCTCATCCTGCCCTGGCTCATCCCGGTCGTCGTCTTCAGCCCGACGATCATCGGTCTCGCCATCACGCTGCCGGTCGTTGCCATCATCCTCTTCGTCATCTACTGGATCCCCCTCTACTACGCGAGCATCGTCTACCGGCTCACCGTCACCGAGATCACCTGGCAGCGGGGGGTCTGGTTCCGGCAGACGGGGATCGTCCCCTACAACCGGATCACGAACGTCGATATCATCCAGGGCCCCCTGATGCGGTTCTTCGCCTTCTCGGCGGTCAAAGTGCAGACCGCGGGCTACTCCGCCCAGGCGCAGGCGGAGATCTTCCTCAACGGGATCGAGGACCCGAAGGACCTCCAGGAGAAGATCATGAACTTCGTCCGGACGACCGGTCCGACCGCGATAGGGGCCGGGACGGAGGAGCCGCCGGCACTCCCGGCCGCTGTTGAGGTCCTGGAGGAACTCCGGGCGATCCGGCGGCTGCTCGAAGGCCGGCAGGGGAGATAACACTTTTTTTGAGAAGATGGCGGGAGGGCTAACTCCCGACGATATCGCGCTTGATGACCAGGACCGGCTGCCGGGCGTTCTTGATGACGTACTCCGAGACCGTCCCGAGCAGGCGATCGCGGAGGTTGGACCTGCCGTGGGAGCCGAGGACGATGAGCGAGGCTCCTTCCGCATCCGCGGCGGCGACGACCTCTTTGCCCGGACTCCCCACGGGCGTCCTGACGGTCACCTTCAGGCCCCGCTTCTCGAGCGCCCGGCGGGTGTCGATGATCCGGTGCTGGATCTCCTCCCGGAGTCCCCGCTGGGCCTCGGTCTCCCGGTCGGGCACGGTGCCGAGGAACCCCTGCCCGCCCGAGGCGATCATGGTGACGTCCTTTGAGTCGATGACGTGGACGAGGACGACTTCCCGGGTCCCGGCCTCCTGCAGTGCGGGGATATAGTCCAGAACCTTCATGGAGGGTTCTGAGAAGTCGGTTGGGAACAGGATGCGTTCAAACATGGATGACACTCTCCGGTGGTTCGTATCTCTCTCACAGGATATTTAAAGGAGACTGTGGCGGCCGCGTAGCCCATGGAGTAGAATTGTTTTCAGAGTGACATCCAGAAGGACAAGGATTGGAACAAGCAGTCGAGTTCCCGGACCGGGTGGACGCCGCTCTATTTCAGGGTGATATCCATGCTCCTGATGAATCCATCCTGAAACAGGCCGAGGAAGACTTTGAAGAGTCGTAATGATGAGCATCCGGGGCCTGGAAAGCGATCCGTATCCCCTCCTGGATCTCGACCGGGCAGGTCCTTCTCGCCCGGTACGCCCTTCTGCCGAAGCGGCGTCCTGCCAATACGGGCCGGTGCGGTTACTTCGCGTCTTGGACAAACAGGGCGCGGTGCCCGGCCTGGACAAAATGGTAATCCCCGGTCAGGGCGTCGGAGATCCCCTGCTCTTGCATGACCGCAAAGGAGATGCAATCTGTAAGGCTCCATGCTTTATCGGGCCTGTTTTCGTAAAGGTTCCAGCCTTTCGACCACAGGGCGGGATCGACAAAGACGATCTCCACCCGGGGCGACGAGTCAAGGCGACGACGGAACTCAACCACGGTCGGTCTGAATGCGGGGTTGGCGAGAGCGTTGAACGTCTCGGTGAGCACAGAGGAGGTGGTGACGAGAAGGGACCCGGACTCCATCCGGCGTCTGTAGAGGGCGTCGGCAGTCTTATGGAGATGGTCGCGTTTGTTCAGCAGTGCAATCCAGCATCCCGTATCGACAAAGCACCTGTCACTGCTCATGGGTATCCCGCTTCGGCGACCCGTACAGGTAGTGATCGTGCTCCGCCGCGAGATCGGAGATATGCGTATCTACAGCAAGCGACGCTATATCATAAGCGGGATCGGCGTCTACGTCAGAGTTCTCCGTGGAGAGTTGTACTGTAATGGTATAATTCTTCCCTGCTTCAAGGTCGACAGGGCCGGAAGGTCGGAAAACCGTTCCGTCAAAGAGAACTTTCAGTGTTTTTGTCATCCGGGAGACCGCCCCTGAATTCAATGACCAGCATGGTCGCCATGAAATATTAATGGTTGCGGGTGTATCTGCGCCGGATTGCTCCTCCGGCCCGGCTCCGGGATCACGGTCGTCAAACCCCTACCGGGGTGGGTGACAGGCCCCTTCACCCCCGCCCCTTCCCCCGTACGAGCACCCGCCACCGGTGCAACATCCGCCGAAGCCCTGCAGTCCCCACGGGCGCAGGGTACGGGAGCGGAATGACCGTCCCCTCCGGGTCAACGACCAGATCGAGGGCTTCTGCGCACTCGGCCGCGACCGCCTCCGCGACCGGGTCGGGGTTGAGTACCGGGTGGGGAGGCCGGAAGCAGACCCGGCTCCCCGCGATCTCGGCAAACCGGGAGAGCATCTCCGCCTGATAGGCCCGCTCCTCCTCGATTGCTTCCGAAGCATCGACGCCGCAGATCCGGCCGGCCTCCTCGAGAAACCGGCACGTCCCCGCGAGGCCCGCCGGGAACGAATCGATATAGGGTGTCGAAAACCGCCGGAGGAGGTCCTCGCCGACCGGCCCGAGGGAGGGCTCCCGGAGGATGTTCACGGCGGCGGAACCGAGCCGGGCGGCATCCTCGGTCGCAAGCCCCCGCACGAACCGGAGGTTGATCCCGATGCCGAGCCGGGAGAGGAGGCGGGCAAGCTCCGCCGCGTTCTCGTCGACGCCGTACTCCAGGTTCTTCTCGCCGATGAGGTTCGCCGTGAGCGTCACCTCCGCCGCAGGGCTCGCGAGTGTTGCGACCGAGGAGAGGGCGTTCCTGATCCCGGTCTCAAAGACCCCGCCGAGGAACCCGGCCGTCGGGACCGCTATCACCGGGATGCCCCACGGCTTTGCGCAGACCGCCGCCGTGTCGTCCCCGATCGTCTCGACGATACAGGTCGAGAGGACGAAGACCGAGGCGGGCGCGGGAGTCGCCGCGAGCGCCCGCGCTATTGTCTTCTCGAGAGCCTCCTCGCCCCCGAAGATGATGTCGTTCTCCGTAAGCCGGGTGGAGAGGAGGCGGGGGACCTCCACGCGGTCGTTTGCGAGGATGGTGGCGTGGAGGAGGGAGAAGTTGTGGTGGGTGCATCCCGCCGGACCGTGGATGACGCAGACGGCGTCCCGTACCTGCGTCAGGACCGAGAGCGCTCCGGTCAGGGTGCACCCCTCAAACCTGGACGAATTCGAGGGCGAAGGATTCGAGCTCATCCATCTCGAGCGGGGTGGGGATGCTTGTCGTCGTATTCGCGTAGATCGTCCGGGCGAGGTCCCGGTAGACCGCCGCCTGGTTCGAGTCGGGAGCGTACTCCACGACCGTCTGCTTCTGCAGCTCCGCGACCTGGACCACCCGGTCGCGGGGGATGTAGGCGATGAGCCGGGAGTTGATCCGGCGGGCGAACTCCTCCACCAGGTCCCGCTCGCCCTCGATGTTCTTCGCGTTGCAGATGACGCCGGCAAGCGAGCACCTGCTCCGCACCCGGCGGGAGAGGCGGGAGATGGCCTTCGCGATATTGTTTGCCGCGTAGATCGACATCAGTTCGCCGGAGGTGACGAGATAGACCTCCTGTGCGTAGCCCTCCCGCATCGGCATCGCGAACCCGCCGCAGACCACGTCGCCGAGGACGTCGTAGACGATCACGTCGCCCGTGAGCGCCTCAAGGCGCTCCAGGAGCTGGAAGGTCGCGATGATCCCCCGGCCGGCGCACCCGATCCCCGGTTCCGGCCCGCCGGCCTCAACGCAGCGCACCCCCGCAAAGCCGGTGTGGACGACGTCGTCGACGGTGATATTCGCGTCGCCGCGCTCCCGGATAAGGTCGAGCACCGTCGGGATCCAGGTCCCGTGCACCAGCATCCGGGTGCTGTCGTGCTTGGGGTCGCAGCCGATCTGCAGGATATCGAGCCCTTCCCCTGCGAGTGCTGCCGAGAGGTTTGCTGCTGTAGTGGATTTCCCGATTCCACCCTTCCCGTAGAGGGCGATCTGTTTCATTATCTCTACTATGCGCTCGCATGGGTAATTAGGTGTCGGATGCTGATCGGTAATACTTTGTATATATTCTTTTTGCAGATTTACAGATGTGCTCAAAATCGCCCTTGTGCCAAAAGACTGGTTAAGAAAATCCTTTTTATTCATCTGATGATTATAATTTGATTTTATTCATTCGAAATGTATATAATAACCTATCTGAAACTCTTGTATAACAGAGGGAAAACGACTCATGGACCCACGGTTTCGATCACGGTTGGTTGCGGCGATCGTCCTCCTGATCGCCGTCTGTTCGATCTTCTCGGTGAGCCCGGTAGCCGGTTTCCATCTGGAGAACAGGGATGGGAGCGGGACCGACGCGGCACTTGCAGAGGCCCTGGTGCTGCAGCAGAGCACCAAGATCAGGGATGAGTACATGGAGAACCTCACGGTCTACATCGACAGCCGAAACGAGCGGTTCCAGCAGCTCGAGGCGTCTACGTTCGGCCTCTACGTCCCCGAAGAGAACGCCATCTATATACGCTCGGACAGGCACCCCGAGCGGGCGGACGAGGTCTTCGTCCAGCAGGTCGGCTACCATGTCTACCACACCATGGGGTTCGACCGGAGCACCGTCCTCCCGGCGCTGGAGATTGACCCGGGCTCGTACCTGGCCCACACCGGCACCCCGCAGGGTGAGGAGCGGCAGGCGGCGATCTTTGCCGAGGCCTTCATGCTCTACCACACCTCACCGGACCTCCTCAAGGCGGATGCTCCCGCGATCTACGCATACATGGACCTGCTGGCAACGACCGGAGGGGACTGTGCAGCGGTGGACGACCTCTACGCCCACCAGCCGGAGTAACCCCGGCACCCTTCTTTTTCGGCCGGCCCGGAGAGGCTCAGTTGAAGCCCTTGAAGACACCCATAACGAGCATGATCACCGGGATGATCTCAAGACGCCCAATCCACATGACCATGATGAAGAGGACCTTCGCCGGGTCGGTCATATCGGGGGAGACGAACCCTGTGGATATGCCATTGTTGCACATCGCGGTGACGACCTCGAAGATGACGTTGCTCGAGTCGAAGGCCGTGGGCTGCAGGTGCATCACCAGGATCGTCGCGACGAAGATGGTGAGGAAGTAGAGCATGATGATCAGCATGTTCCGGGAGACCTCGAGTTCGGCGACGTTCTTCGGGATCACCCTGCCGTCGTACTTGAAGGGGACGAGCACCTTGCCCGAGACGAACATCCGCCGGAACCACCAGACCAGGCTTTCAAGGCCGAGGACCACCCGCGAGAGTTTGATACCGCCGGCGGTGCTCCCCGACGCCCCACCGATCACCATCAGCATCGCGAGGAAGAGGACTGTCACGCTTGCCCACTCGTTCGGGGACGCGACCTGAAAGCCGGTGCTGGTGACCGCCGCCGCCGACATGAAGAGTGCCTGGCGCACGGCGGTGGGGATATCCGTCCCGGCGAGCGTGACGAGATCCCAGGCGATCACGAAGATGCCGAGCGCAACGAGCATGACGAGGAGGCGGGCCTGCTGGTCGTCGAAGAACCGGACGCCTTTCCGGCGGTAGAGGAGGTAGTAGAGTTTGAACGGCAGGGCGCCGGCGATCATCACCGGGACGATGAGGATCTCGAGAAACGGGTTGTTGTAGAAGGGGATCCCCTGTGAGTGGACGGAGAACCCCCCGGTGGCGATCGCGACGAGAGCGATGTTCACCGCGTCCCAGAGGGGTATCCCGGAGAGGAGGATGAGGCCGATCGAGACCGCGGTCAGCACCAGGTAGATCTTCCACATCTCCATGCCCGTCGCGACGACGCTCGGCATCAGCGCTTCCGAGCGGCCTTCCGACCGGTAGAGGCGGAACTGGGTCAGCCCGGTCCGCGAGGCCATCGCGACGGTGAAGGCGATGATCCCGATCCCGCCGAGCCACTGCATCAGCGACCGCCAGAAGAGGAGGGTCCGGGGCAGGTCCTCGACCGAGCGCATCATGGTCAGGCCTGTATCGGTCCATCCCGACATCGCCTCGAAGACGGCGTCGAGGTAGGAGACGCCGAGGCCGAGGGTGAAGGGGAGAGCGCTCACCAGCGCGATGATGAGCCAGATCAGGGCGACGGCCATGAGGGCGGCAGAGAGGGGGGCCTCGCGCTCCCGTCGGGGAACCCGGACGAGCAGTGTCCCGAGAAGGAAGAGGACGGCGGGAACGGAAGCCATGGGCAGGACCATATCCCACTCCCGGTAGATCCCCGCAACGACAAGCGGCAGCGCCGTGGCGGCGCTCATGTACCTGAAGATATTGCCGATGTCGGGTGCGATGATCGAGAACTGCTCGACCCTATCCATCGGTACACGTTCTCCGGGCGCTCATATCTACTTTCTCCCGGCAAGCCGTTCGCCTTCCCGCCTGCTGAGAGCGCCTCATCTCATCGTCGCCCGCACCCGCACCCGCCGTCTCCTGTCGGAGCCGCCCGGACTTCGCTGCTCGCCGCGGGTGCGCTCTCGATGAAGATGCGCCGGTTGATGATCCGCCAGGCGAGGATGAGCTGGGCCATATCCCCGGCCGTCAGGTAGGCCCCGCTCTCGACGAGATCGATAGGCCGCACCTGCGTCTGGAGCTCGATGTTTCTCTCAAGTTTCTTCACGACGGCGTCGTTCAACTCGCCGTCGAACGTGAGGGCCCCCATCGCCCTCCCGTCGATCACTTCCGTGGTGAACTCGACCATGAAGTCCCGCCGGGAGAGTGAGAGGAGGGAGAAGAGGTCGATCGAGAGATCGACGTCCGTGATGCTCTTATCAAGCCTGCTCTGGCAGAGGGTGACGTGGTAGACGTTGCGCTCCTCGCTCACCTCCCTCCCGTACTTCGAGAAGGCGATCCGGATGACCGCGTCCGCAAACCGGCACTGCGGGGCGACATACCGCTCGAAGTCCGGTCTGCGCTCCTCCATCTCCCGGATGACGGCATCGATGGAGTATCCCCGCTGCTCGACGTCGCGCTTGATCTTCCAGGCCCGTTTGACGTCGGGGTCCGGGTCCACGTAGAGTTTGAAGTCGATCAGGTCCCGGAGTCTTTCGGTGATGAAGGGGTGCAGCCCCTCGATGATCAGGATCTTCGTCGGCCTGAACTCAACCGGCGGGTCGAACATACCGTTGTCGTGGTTGTAGACCGGTTTTTGAATCGTCTTCCCCGATTTGAGGGCTGCAAGATGCTCTTCTAAGAGGTCGAACCGGTTCGCCTCCGGGACGAGCGGCGTGATACCGAGAACTTTGCGCTCCCGGCGGTCGTAGCGGTGATAATCGTCGAGGCTGAACGTGGAGACGAGGTCTTCGCCGAAGATCTCCCGGATCGCCCGGGTGAACGTGGTCTTGCCGCTCCCGCTGTCTCCTGCGACGCCGATGACGAAGACGTACGACGACTCGGCAATGACTCTCTTGAGATCGGATCGGGGCATGGGTCAACCGGGAGTGGTGGTATCCTGGCGTGTTAAGATCTCGGTGCCGGGATGATCCCGGCCTCCCGGTGCCTGTTCGCGATCTCATCGGCGAGCCGGTCCAGCGCCGCGAAGTCCTCCTCTTTCGGGAGGCCCTTGATGTAGACCGGGTTGAGCACCTCGACCTTGAGCCGGTCGAGCATCCCCGCCAGGGTATTGACGGTCTTGCCGCCCCAGCCGTAGGACCCGATCACCGACACATACCGGGTCTTCGGGCGGAGGAGGTTTGCGAGGTACGCCGCGTAGACCGCCTGGGGATGGGGGCCGAAGATGACCGTCGGGGTCGCGATCACGACCGTCGCCGCGTCCACGAGCGCCTTGGCGAGGTCGCCGATATCGGTCCGGGGCAGGTTGAAGGGCTCGACCTCGACGCCGCGCCGCATCAGGGCGTCGACGAAGTGGTCGACCATCGCCTGCGTGCTCCCGTGCATGGAGACATAGGGAAGGACCACGGTGTTCTTCACGTCGTCGCCCGTCCAGTCCCGGTAGGCGTCCATGATGAACGCCGGGTTGTCGTAGATCGGGCCGTGGCTCGGCGCGATCAGGTCGATCTGCCGGGTCGCGAGTTTTGCAAGGTGGGCTTTGATGCTCGACCGGAAGGGCATCATGATCTCGGCGTAGTAGCGTTTCGCCGACTCGTAGACCACGCCCTCGTCGGGGACATAGAGGGAGCTCGTCGCGTAGTGCGAGCCGAAGAGGTCGCAGGGGAAGAGGATCCGGTCCTCGGGGAGGTAGGAGAGCATCGTCTCCGGCCAGTGGACCCAGGGAGCGATGATGAACTCGAGCGTCTTTTCCCCCAGGGGGAGCGTATCGCCGTCGCCGATGGTGATGACCCGGTCGGGGTCGATGTGGAGGAGGTCGACGAGGAAGTCCCGGCATTTGGCGTTCGTCACGAGTTTCGCGCCATACCGGTCGAGGATCGCAGGTATCGACCCGGAGTGGTCCTGCTCGGCGTGGCTGGCGATGACGTAGTCGATCTTCTTAACGTCGAGGCTCTCCAGGTTCGCCACCAGTTCCCCGATCTTTGCCGGGTCGACGGTGTCGATCAGCGCTGTCTTCTCGCTGCCCCGGATGAGGTAACTGTTGTAGGTCGTCCCGTCGGGGAGCGGGATCAGTTCGTCGAAGAGCCGCCGGTCCCAGTCGATGGCCCCGACGGAGAAGACGCCCGGCACAATCTCACGTGCGGCCATATCCATCAGCCTCCGCTGTTCCATGGTATACAGAGATATCGGACATACGTTGCACTCCGTGGCCCCCGGCCTTTCCGGTGGGCCCTGATATGTCTATCCCGCCGGAACGCTGATAACGGTTTCGTCCTACCCCCCGCCGGGGAGGAGGGTGGTCTGCCCGCCTCCCCTCCTGACCTCGTTCGCGTAAAGGTGGGCCTGGCGGGTCGGCTCCGGGAGCCGGTAGCCCCGTGTCGTCGAAAGGACAAGGTCGACCGCGGCCTGGAGCCCGATCCGGTGCCCCACCGAGACGTAGACGGGCTTCGTCCTCGCTCTCGTCCGCACCGCCATCCCGATCGTCTCGGTGTCGCGGAGGATGGGGGCGGTCGACCCCCTGTCGGGCCCGGGCTCGGCCGCCGTCCCGGAAAGAAGGCTCTTTGCAACCCCGACGGTCGGCCGGTCGAGGAGGATGCCCATGTGGCTTGCGATCCCCAGGCCCCGGGGGTGGGCGATCCCCTGCCCGTCGAAGAAGATGACGTCCGGCTCGGACCGGAGCCGCCGGAACGCCTCAAGGAGCGCGGGCCCCTCCCGGAAGGAGAGGAGGCCGGGGATGTAGGGGAACTCTGTCACGATGGATGCCGCGACCCGCTCGACGACGGCGAGATCGGGGTAGCGGAGGGCGACGACGACCGCGTGGATCTCGTCCGACCCCCTCGCGTAGGAGGCGTCGGTCCCGGCGACGAGGGAGACCTCCCCCGGATCGCCCGCGAGGCGGACCTGTCTCCGGAGCGTCTCCTGGAGGCGGATAGCCTCGCCCGGTGTCAGGTCGAAGGGGTGATTCTCGCTGATCTTCATGAACGCCTCTCGTTGTTGGTTTAATCCCTGTCGTCCTATAGAACCATTATACTATACTTTGCACGTAGCACCCTGCGGGTAAGAACGTGTGGCCCGGCAGAACCCACTTCGCCATGTGATTGCCATCGTGAGCGCGCTCGTTGGAGTGCTGGTCGCTTACGCCGCCCTCACGACTCCCGGCCTCTCCCTCCGCGGTCCGGGCCGGGGCCGCCATCGAGGATAACGGCGACCGCCGGGGGTCGACGGCCGGCGAAGAGAAGCCCCGCAAGCCGCTGGTGACCGGGCCCGGCGCCCCCTGACCCGGCCGGACCCCGGCTCCCGGGGTATTTTTATAGGTGAAGGCCGGTTACGGCAGGTCACCTTCGGGACGTGAACGGTATGGGACGATGGGTGTGCAGCGTCTGCGATTACGAGTATGTCGAGGAGGCCGGCGACCCCGCTGCCGGCATCCCTCCGGGAACGCGGTTTGAAGACCTCCCCGATGACTGGCGGTGTCCGGGCTGCCAGGTCGGGAAGGATGCGTTCGTCCGGGTCGACGGAGCGGGTGAACCGGAGGAGGTGAGCGAGGATGACTACCTCTGAAGAACCCGGAACGACCGTGGCCGACGTCCTGGTCGCGGAACTCGAGGCCTGGGGTGTCGACCTCTTCTTCGGTATCCCCGGCTCCTCGTCGCTCCCGCTCGTCGACGCCGTCAGGAGGAACAAGAACGTCCGCTACATCGTGGTCCGGCACGAGCAGACCGCGGCCCTCGCGGCCTCCGCCTACAACAAGTTCACGGGGAAGGTTGCGGTCTGCCTGACCATAGCCGGGCCGGGCGCGACGAACCTTGCGACCGGCCTCTATGACGCAAAGGAGGACCACGCGAGTGTCCTCTCCTTAAACGGCCAGGTGAAGACGCAATACGCCGGTCCCGGCGGCATCCAGGAGATCGACCAGGACGCCTTCTTCCGGCCCATCGCGGTCTTCAACAACACCGTCGCCGACCGGGCAACGGCAACGAAACTCCTCACCCGGGCGCTGCGCTACGCCATCATCGGCCGCGGCGTCGCACAGCTCTCGCTCCCGAACGATCTTCAGCGGGAGCCTCTCGACCCGGCCTACTGCATGCGCGAGACCTGCCTTTCAGAGGTCCGGGCCGCCCCGACCGACGAGGCGGTCCGGGCCGCGGCGGAGGCGATCGATGCCGCCGCCCGCCCGGTCATCCTCGCGGGCTTCGGGGCGATGAACGCGGCCGGTGCGGTCCTTGACCTCGCGAAGACGCTTCAGGCGCCGATCGTCACCACCTTCCGGGCGAAAGGCATCCTCCCCGACGAGAACGAGTGGATGGCGGGGGTGCACGGGCCGCTCGGCACGCCGCATGCCCGCTCGCTCGTCGCGGCCTCAGACCTCGTGATCGCCTGCGGCGCGAGTTTCTCCGACCTCACCGGGATCCCGGCCGAGAAACCGGCTGTCCAGATCGATATCGACCCGCTCCAGCTCGGGAAGCACCCCCTTGCCGCGGGGGTCTGGGGCGACTGCGCCACCGCTCTCCCCCGGATCATTGAGCGGGTCCGGCCGCGGGAGGACGCCGGGACCCGGGCGTGGCTTGCCGGGCAGAGGCGGGAGTGGTTCGAGCGGCTCGACCGGGAGGCCGATCCGAAGGCCGTGCCGCTCCGTCCGCCGTTCATCATGAAGGTCCTCTCCGAGACCCTGCCGGAGGACGCTCTCATCTCCCTCGACGTCGGGGAGAACCAGTGGTGGTTCGGGCGGAACTTCCGGATGAAGCGGCAGCGGTTCGCGATGTCGGGCTATCTCGGGACGATGGGGTTTGGGCTCCCCGGGGCGATCGCGGCGAAACTCGCCTACCCCGATGCGACCGTCGTCTGCATCACCGGTGACGGGGGCTTTGCGATGGTCATGGCCGACTTCGTCACGGCGGTGAAATACGATCTTCCGATGACCGTCCTCGTCTTCAACAACCACGAGCTTGCCATGATCCGCGAAGAGCAGCGGGAGGCGGACTACCCGGCCTACGGCACCGACCTCTTCAACCCTGACTTCGCCGCGTACGCGGAGGCCTGCGGCGGCGCCGGGATACGGGTGGCGAGACCGGAGGACCTCCGGGATGCCGTCCTCCATGCATTGCGGATGGACCGGCCCGTCGTCGTCGATATCGAGACCGATCCGAAGCGATTCGGGTGAGCGGCCTGCCTCTCCGAAATATATAAATGGTTACCCCGGTATGGAGTTCCGAGGGTAAATGTGAAGGTCATGGTGCGGGTGCTCGCCCGCACCGGACACGCGCGGACTCCGGATCTCGGTCCGGGGAGGAGGATCAGTCTTCTTCTGTCTTCTCCACGCCAGGGGCTTCCGGGTGCCCGCCTGAGGCGGCGGGCATCCGGGGCAGAGATGGATCCGGTCCATCGCTCTTCTCTTCTAAGAACGGGGTTATTCCTCGGTGAGGTAATCGTAGAGGTACGCGGCGAGGACCGCACCGACGATCGGACCGATGATGTAGATCGGGAAGAACGCCCAGAGGTTCTGGCCGGCAAGCAGCCAGTCGCCGAGGTACGGCCCGAACGTACGGGCGGGGTTCAGCGACGCCCCGGTCAGGTTCCCTGTCGTCGTGATGATCCCCGCGACCGCGAGGCCCACCATCAGGCCGGCAAAGCCCGGCGTGGCCCGTTCGTCGACGGCGACGCCCATGATGACGAGCATCAGGAGGAACGTTCCGATCGCCTCGATGACGATCGCCTGCAGGTAGCCGATACCGGCAAACGGGGCCGTCGCCCCGAGCCCCCCGATCGTGACGGCATCCGGGCCGATGACCCAGGCCAGGAGCAGGCTTGCGGCGGCCGCGCCGACGAGTTGGGCGGCGATATACGGGACGACGTCCCGGCCGGGGAGCCGGCGGGTCGCAAAGAGGGCTATCGTCACCGCCGGGTTGATGTGGCAGCCCGATATCCGCCCGAGGGCGTAGATCGACCCGGCGATGGCGATACCGAAGGCAAGTCCTATGGCGAGCCAGTCGCCGAGCCCCCCGAGCGCCCCGATCCCTATGTTGAAGGGGGTCGACGGGGTGGTCCCTGAAGCAAGCATCAGCGTAACGATCGCGGCGCCGGTACCGAAGAAGACAAGGATGAACATCCCGACGGCTTCGGCGACGCATCGTTTTCCAAGGGATATGGTCATGGTTTCACCAGTACATGAGATACTTTTTCATGAAGCCTGGCCCAAAAAAGGGCTTTAAGTGCTTTTACTTTGCATACAGGGCGTTATAGCACTCGGGACAGAGGATCCTCGGCAGCGGAGTCTTCACGCGCTTGCTGGGGAGCGGGTAGCCGCCCTCCCAGACATCGATGTCCTTTCGGATGATGTGATCCATGCAGAGTCCCATGCCGCAGACGATGCAGATCGCCACCGCCTCGCTATCTTTCCCGTCAAGGGCGCAGTAGTAGCACTTCATGGCTTTAGACCGCCTCTCTCCACTGGCAGTACTGGTGCCGCATATCGACCAGGCACGCAGAGGCGCAGTTCTTGCAGGCCCGCACCGGGGCGGCCGCCGTCTCCTTCTCGAGAGCGATGATGTTCGTCATCATCGTCGCGGTCACCGGCTCGCTCGTCAGGAGGCACGGGTAGTCGGCAAGGCTCATCAGGGCGGCGAACCGGACGGTTATCGCGCAGGCCGCGTAGACATACCGCTGCGGGTTCATCAGCACCTCGTTCTTGCTGATGGGCGAGAGGTCGACGGGGTACTTGCCGACCATGGGGACCAGTTCCTCACCGGACCCGTTCCGCATCCGCTGTGCCTTGTCGAGGATCTTCCACCCGCGGTAGATCATGTCCATGAAGTCGCAGTTGTGGAGCTCTGCCGCCGCGCCCCGGGACGGGTAGAGCTGGACGTAGTTGTGGAACCTCCTCGTGAGCAGGTCGACGACCATGGGGGCGTTGAATCCGTCGAGCTGGAGGAGGTACTCGGTTGCGGCGGCAGACGACCCGGTCGCGACCGCGAGGACGTCCCAGTAACTCTTGTAGGAGTCGAGCGATCTCCGCAGCGAAGACTCCATCACGTCGGTGACCGCCTCGATCGTCGCCATGACGACGTCGTCCTTGCACATGTTGAAGGTCGTCTGCGCGATGTGGTGGGAGACATCGCCGACGCTGTAGGCCGGGATGGTCAGGATGTTGCCGTAGTGGACGCCGTCGTCGATTGCGGCCTTGATCGTCTTTTCCATGCGGCGCCGGTACTCGCTCATGTACTTCCGCTGGTCAAAGGAGGTCATCCCGGCATCATCCATCAACTCCGCCTGGGTGTTGACGGGATCGAGGTAGAGTTTCTGCATGGTCGCGATCTCTTTTGCCGTCGCCTCGGCGGTGGTGGCTCCTGCCTCGAGGGCGTGGGAGAAGTGCTCTCCAAAGCCGTAGGAGGTGTTCATGCCCCATGACTTGGCGGCGAGGATCGCCCGCTTGTGCTCGACCGGTATATCGGTCTTCTGCAGCACCCGGTTCACCACGTTGCTCGTGCTTCCCGGGATCAGCGCAAAGTCGACGACGCAGGTCGGACCGTAGAACCCGCCGTAGTGCCGCACCGCCTCAAGGCCGATCAGGGACTCCGCATCCGCGATCGCCTGCGCAAAGGCGTCGACGCTCTTCGCGAACGCCTCGTCCTGCTCCTTCAGGACTTCGAGGATCACGGGCGTCTGGTAGTGCTCGACGAACGGGTCGTCTTCGGGGCGGACGGTCGTTGTGAGGCCATTTAAGACCTCGTAATGCGAGACCACCGAGTTTTTGTGGAGGTCGATGACTGCCTGGCTCTGGTTCCCGATCGCCGTCATCTTCTTCGCCACGTCGACGTAGGGTTTCGTGTCCTTGATGACGAACTTCTTGCCGCGTTTTGCCTTTACCGTCTCCACGTCCGCCCGCTGGGCGGCCATGGCCTCGTTTATCATCTTCTCGTAGAGTTCTCTCATACCAATCACCTGTATTGTCCTGCCGCCCGATCATCCGGCGGCATGTTCGGAGAAGCAATGCTTGCGGCGGTCCTTCGCGGACTCGCCGGGTCTCGCGGTACTACTCGGGGGGACAGAGCGTGCGGGCGGCGGATCTCTGGCGGGCCATGAGAGCGTGATGAACGGTTGATGAAGAATACTTGAATGGAGGATACTGCGGGCCGCTGCCGGTCCCTCCACACTCTATCCAGCTTCGATTCTCTGTTAGAGATTCGTCAATCGGCGTACTGGGTTGTCCTCGCATATATCTGTTGTGTCGTCCGCCGGAACCGGCCTCCGGGTAAAAAAGAGCCTGTATCGGGCTATCGGCAGTATCCTGCCGTTTCCTCTGATCAGAACCAGGCGTCCAGCGTCTTCTGCGTCGCCTTCACCGAGACTTTGGCGAGCGCGCTCCTGACGCGCTCTTCGGAGAAGTCGTAGCGTCCGCAGAGCATCTCGACGACGCCCTCGACGTCCGGTGTCTTCCACGCAAGGGTGTAGTCGTCGGTGACCGGCGGGGCAAGGAAGAACTCCCGGACCGGCGCGGGATCGAACCCGGGCTGCTTCTCGGCGAGGGCTGACTCGAACTCGCCGTTCCGGACGATCTTCAAGGCCGTCTTGCCGCCGACGCCCCGGAGACCCGGGTTGAAGTCCGTCCCCACCAGGATCCCGATCTCGACGAGCTGCTCCCGTGTCACGCCGAGGCAGTTGAGGAGGGAGGAGAGGACGATCCGCTCGGGGTTCACCGTGATCGTCCGCCCCCGTGACTTCCGCTTCCCGCTGACCGTGAGGTTCCGCACCAGGACCGGGGAGCCGAAGAGGAGCGAGTCGTAGTCCTGNNTCGCCCTCGCTCGGCGCCTGCACCCGGGGGATCCCGAGCAGGTCCAGGAGCTCGCAGGACGACTCGATGACGTGGCTGTCGATACGGGTTGATGCGCTCGCCTGCCGGTATGCCGTCTCCATATCGCCCTCACGGAGCGCCGCCTTCCAGGCCTCGTCGGCCCTGGAACGGACGAGCCGCCGCTCCTCGATCGTCTCCTGCTTGAACTCCGGAGGTTTGCCGTCAAAGACAAAGACCGGGCGGATCCCCTTCTCCAGGAAGTTGACCGTCCGGAAGAGGATGCCGGAGAGGTGCGAGGTGACGCGGCCCGCACCGTTCATCAGCGGCGTGCCGTCGGGCTGCCGGATGATGGAGAGGAACTGGTAGAGCGCGTTGTGGGCATCCACTGCGGCGGTGCCGGCAAGATTGTCCCACCCCACGGTCTCCCTGCAGTCGGAGAGAATATCCCTGATAGCAACGCCCATGCTATCTACTCATGAGTGGGGGAAGACCCATTAAGGTGGCGGTCCGCATCACCGGTACATCCGCCGGGAGAGCCCGTCGACGATCTCCTCGATGTGGCTGACCGTATTGTCATACTTGGTGCTCATCGTCTTCTCCATCTCCTCCATGTTCACACGCATGGTGCGCTCCCGCTGCACGACGGCCTGTTCGAGGCTCACGACCTTCAGGGCCAGGGATATGAGCAGCCCTCCGAGCGAGAGCATCATGAATGTTGCAGCAACCGCGATGACCAGGTCCTGCCAGAACCGCATCACCAGCACGACGGTGGAGACCACCATCACGATGGTGAGAACGATGTCGCTGATGAGTCCGCGAATCTCCATATTTTAAAGTGATGAGAATGCATTAATTAACCTACCTAAAATGAATGGAGTTTTATAATGCAGATCCGCGACTGGCTGCCGTTTCTCGGAATGCCCCTCATGCTCCTGTTCGTCCAGGTGATCGCTGTCGTGCTCGTTATCCCGATGCAGGCGGCGGGGCTTGTGGCGTTTGAAGATCCCGAGTCGGTCGCCAACCCTCTCTTCTTCATCGGGATGCTGCTCGCGTTCACGCTGGTCCTCCTCCTCCTGATCCGGTTCGGGGGGCGCCGCTTCATCGCCGTCTTCGTGGCCGTCGCCATGTTCATGACGTTCGTCTACATCTTCTCGGCGCTCTCCATCATCGCG
The DNA here is from genome assembly GCA_002499455.1 of Methanoculleus sp. UBA77. Taxonomy (GTDB): domain Archaea; phylum Halobacteriota; class Methanomicrobia; order Methanomicrobiales; family Methanoculleaceae; genus Methanoculleus. Next base: position 24,463 of record DALN01000141.1, read on the forward strand.
TTCGGGACAAACGACGTTGCGGCCATCGGAGCCCTCGTTGCCGCCGTTGCGGCGACGGCGCTCCTCTACCTCTACCCGGAGTGGTACGTCATCGACGTCCTCGGCGTCCTGGTATCCGCCGGCATCGCGTCCATCTTCGGGATATCGCTCGCCATCGTCCCGGTGCTCGTGCTGCTCGTGCTGCTCGCCGTCTACGATGCCATATCGGTCTACAGGACAAAACACATGATCACGCTCGCTGAAGGCGTCCTCGAGACGAAGGCCCCGATCATGGTCGTGGTCCCGAAACGGGCGGACTACTCGTTCCGGCGGGAAGGCATCGATATGGGGGAGGGAAAAGAGCGGGGCGCGTTTCTCATGGGGATGGGCGATCTCATCATGCCCTCGATCCTGGTCGTCTCGTCGCACGTCTTTGCGGGTGCGCCTGCCGTCCTCTGGGTGCTCTCGGCACCGACGCTCGGCGCGATGATCGGATCGCTTGCAGGCCTCGCCGTGCTTCTCTTCTTCGTCAATAAGGGGAAGCCCCAGGCGGGGCTCCCGCCCTTGAACGGCGGGGCTATTGCCGGGTTTCTGGTTGGGGCGGCTCTCGCAGGTTCGACTGCGTGGCTGCCTCTGATCTGAACGTGAGGAGGAGGTCGAGGACCGCCTCCACCCCCTCGCCGGTGAGGGTGGACATCGCCGGGTAACCCTCGGCCTCTTTGATATCCGCTTTGTTTACGACCGTCACCACCGGCACGTCGACGAGCCCGCGGATCTCGTCGAGGAGCTGCAACTGCTCCTCAAACGAGTAGCCGCAGTGTTCGCTTGCGTCCAGGATGAAGAGGACGACGTCGGCCGTGTTGATGATGGCGCTGACCGCCTGCCGCTCGATGGCGTTCCGCTCTTCTGCCGGCCGCTCGAGGACGCCGGGCGTATCGATGAACTGGGCCCGTGTGCGTTTCCCGATATCGCGGTGGCCGACGATGATCCCCTTCGTCGTGAAGGGGTAGGAGGCGATCTCGGGCGTCGCCGTCGAGACGAGCTTGATGAACGATGATTTGCCCACGTTCGGGAATCCCGCCACCACCACGGTGAAGTCCTCCTCGTTCACGTGCGGGAGTTTCCGGAGGATGTTTCTTGCTTCGTTCAAGAAGAGGAGATCGTCCTCCACCTGGTGGACGATCGAGGCAATACGGGCGACGGCCTGCTTCCGGGAACGGTCGGTGTCGTCGGCGGACCGGATGCTCCGGGCATAGCCGGAGCCGATGATCCTGACCTGGTCGGCCGCCCAGGTGACGGCGCCGAGGGACTTCTTCAGGCGGTCGAGCGAGAGAAGGATATCCGTCACCTCGCGGTAGAAGGGGGGAAGGCGCTCGAAGCTCGGGAACGAGCTGACCACGCTTTTCAACTTGTCGTGGATGGCGCTTCCGACCGCTCTCACGAACTCCTCATTTGCCCTGTCGACGTTGGTCTTCAGCTTCTTCTTGGCTGCCGCCCTGCGAAGACTGCGGTCGAGCACTTCGTCCGCCGTCGGAACGGTCGGGATGGTTTCGAATTCCACTGCACGCACAACCTAATGTATTTAAACAACGTATAATGAGTGATAAATATGGATCTTTCCCCGATTCAGAAGGATATCCTGATAACTCTGATTACCCTATACCATCAGTCTTCCCACTCTATAAAAGGTGAGGAGATCGCGGACGTGCTCAAGCGCAACCCCGGCACCGTCCGCAACCAGATGCAGGCATTGAAGGCGCTCGGCCTTGTCGACGGCGTCCCCGGTCCCAAAGGCGGTTACAGCCCGACCGCACGCGCGTACAAGGAGCTGAACCTCGGGGATCTTGAGAGCCAGTTCGAGGTGCCGATCTTCCGCGACGGCGAGAAGGTGAAGGGCGTCCGGGTCGTCGAGCTCGACTTCACCACCCTCTGCCACCCCGACCTCTGCCAGGCGATGGTCCGGATCATGGGGAGTGTGAAACTCTTCCGCGTGGGGGATATGGTCACGATCGGGCCGACGCCGGTGAACAAACTTGTCGTCCGGGGGGAGATCTACGGGATGGACGAGAACCAGCAGGCGCTCCTCTTCAGCGTCTCGGAGATGATCTCTCTCCCCAAGAAGCCGATCAAGCATTACATGACTTCGCCGCTCCTGACCCTGCCGCCGGACGCCACGTTCCGGGATGCGATACGGCTCTTTAACACGCACCGGATCCACGGGGCGCCGGTGGTGGAGAACGGCACCCTCGCGGGCATCGTGACGCTGAGCGATATCGCCCGGGGCCTCGATGAGGGCCTGACACTGGATGCGCCCGCGTCAGAGGTCATGACCACCGATGTGGTGGAAGCACCGTCGTCAACCCGGCTCTATGAGATCGTGGGCCGGTTCAAGGAACGGGAGATCGGGAGGGTGGTAGTGGTCGAGGACGGGAAGCCCGTCGGGATCGTTACCCAGACCGATATTATTCGGGTCTTTCCCTCACTTTGATCCCCTCCCCGTTCTGAATTTTCCACTCTAACCCCTCTGGAGACAGATAAGTATTTATATGAGAATACCTATGGTGCTTCTGTCAAACGAGTTCTGTTTGAGAGTACATTTCACAGAACTCAATGAAAAGGGGGAAATGAGATCATGACTGATATACCTCTGGCACCCGTTGGCAGAATCGTGAAAAAGTCCGGCGCGGAACGTGTGAGTTCCGATGCCAATGAAGAGCTCGCAAAACTGATGGAGCAGTACGCTTCCAGGATCGCAAAAGAGGCCATCAAACTCGCGGGTCATGCGGGCAGAAAGACGGTCAAGGCAACCGACGTCCGGATGGCGGCCGAGACTGTCAGGTAACCCGATCCTGGCTCTTATCTTTTCGTTCAGCAACATATTCCGCCGCCCGGTCCGGAGGGTCCGCCCTGCGGCCCAGGCGGATTCATTCCTGTACACCCGATATTCGTGGGGATAGGCCTGCAGCAGCCCTGCCTGTCGGAAACGGTATCCAAAGGGAGCCCAAAATCCGATCTTATGCCTGCAGGGGACGGTCACGGCGATCCTGCCTGACGTAGATCCCGGAAAACCGATTTTGCGGCGTTTCGAGGATTTGGAATCCTTAAAATAGTACAAACGCCCCACGTTCTGTATGAGCAAAACCTTCTGCCATACCCTTGCCAAGAAGCGAGTGATGAGTGACGACGGCGTACTCATCGGGACCCTCAAGAACATCATGGTCGACCTCGATACCGGGGCGATCGTCGACCTGATCGTCATACCGGACAAGACATTCAGGACCGAGGGCTACAGGATGGAAGAGGACAGGATGCTCGTACCGTTCGAGGCGGTAAAGAACGTAAAAGATTATATCGTCGTCAAGCGCGACCTGCTGAAGAGATCTGGATAATACTTTTTTACCGCCTCCACAAACCCGTCCCCGTAGGCCGCCTCGGTGACCCAGTCGGCCGCCGCTTGGGTCGGAGCCGGGGCGTTTCGCACTGCGACGCCGATGCCGGCCACCTCGAGCATCTCGATGTCGTTCTCCGAGTCGCCGACGGCCATCATCTCCGAGGGGCGGATTCCCATATCTCCGGCGAGCTCGCGGAGCGCCGTGCCCTTGTTCACGCCGAGGGCCTGGAGGTGGATGGCAAACCCGGTATCGAGCACCCTGACCGGGTGGTGGTGGTCGCGGATGACCGCCCGCGCCTCCTCAGGGTCGATGTTCCGGGCGAAGGCGACGTCGGCGAACCGGTACTGCGCGCCGAAGAGTTCGAGTTCGGTGCCTTTTCTCGCAAAATGGTCGGCGAGGGTCTCGAAGGCCGCTAGGCAGGCCTTCTGGTCGCCGGGGATCTGGAGGGTGCCGCCGAACGTCCGGCGGTAGACACCGCCGTTCTCGCCGATGATGGTCCCGTCCGTTCCGACCATCTTGCAGAGGCCGTCCATGAAGCAGACGGTGTTGCCGCTTGCAAGGACGACCTCAATCCCGGCGTCGACGAGGGTCCGGATGGCCTCGATGGCCCCCGTGTTGATCCGCCGCCGCCGGTCGGTGATGGTGCCGTCGACGTCTGTAACGAGCGCCTTTAGCACGGTTTGAGCCCTGCCTGTTCGACCATGAAGGGGGCTTCGCCTTCGGGGAGGTTGGGGCTGTCGACCAGGCGGGCAACCCTCTTGCCGCCCTTGCTCTTCCTGAGGTAGAGCCGGAATGTCGCGGTGTGCCCGACGATGTTGCCGCCGATCGGTTTCGTGGGGTCGCCGAAGAGGACGCCGGGGTTCGACATCACCTGGTTGGTCACGAGGCCGACGGCGTTGTGGTCGTCGATCAGTTTGAACAGGTCATGCATGTGCCGGTTCAGCTTCTGCTGCCGGGGGGCGAGGGTGCCGCGGCCCGCGTACTCCGACCGGAAGAGGGACGTCAGCGAGTCGATGATGAAGAGCCTGATCGGGTAGTCGGAGCTGCGGAGGTCGTTTGCGAGCTCGCGTGCGGTGTCGAGGAGCAGCATCTGGTGGTCGGAGCTGTGCGCCCGTGCGACGTGGATCCGCTCGAGAACCTCATCGATCGTGCCGAGATCCGCCTCTTCGGGGAGGCCGGCGAGCATCTGCTCGATACGCTCCGGGCGGAATGTGTTCTCGGTATCGACGTAGATGACCCCGCCGTGCAGCCCGCCGAGTTCTTCGGGGAGCTGGGCGTTGACGGCCATCTGGTGGACGAGCTGGCTCTTCCCGGACCCGAACTCGCCGTAGACTTCCGTGATCGCCTGGGTCTCGAGACCGCCGCCGATCAGCTCGTCGAACTCGGGGACCAGGGTCTTGAGTTTCTTGATATCCTTCCTCTTATCCAGGATATCGCGGCCGGTCTTGAACCCGCCGATATCCGCCATCTTCCGGGCGGCCAGGATCACCTTCTTTGCAGTTGCTTCGCCTATCTCCGCCGCCTCGGCGAGATCGGACGTGGTGGCCGTTGCGACGCTCTCGACGGTCCCGTATCCGGCCTCCCGGAGTTTTTCTGCAGTGGTTGCCCCGACGCCGGGTAAATCTTCAAGATCAATCTCTGACATCTCATTCCTCACTTGATCTCTAGGTGTGTTCAGGTATGCTACACTAAGAGTCTATAGCGTGAGACATAAAGGTCGCTCGCCGTGCGGGGTGAAAGTGAAGACCGGGGTCAGGCCCCGCCGGCGAACCGATCCAGGCGGCGTCGGAGGCCGTCGGGATCGGGCTGTACGGCCTCTACATCCTCTAGATGGATCACACCCCGGTGGACGATCCCCCGGCCGCGCACCCGGATTCCGACGGGCAGAGGCTGGCTGAGAAGGTAACGGGCGTCCCCCGTGTCAAGAGCGGCCCCCCGGGCCGTGGGGATGACCGTTCCCTCGAGATCGACCTCCTTCTCCTCCTCGGCGACGACGACCATCGCGCTCCCCCAGGAGACGTGGACCTCGAGGGCCCCCTGCCGGCCCCGTTTCGCCGCCGCGTTGTAGACCTCGACCCGGTCGCCGGGAGCGAGGTGCTCCTCCGCCCGTTCACCCCAGACGACGACCGGGACCTCACCGGTCGCGTCGGCGAGGACCAGGTTCCGAACAGAGGACTGCCGCCCGTTCCGCGTCACAAACGAACGGGCGGGCTGGACGCGGACGACCGTCCCCGCAAGAGAATAGGAGTTCCCTTCCTGCACACTCTCGATGGAGTCCGTCGGGACGGCGATCTCCCGGCAGGAGGGGAGGAGGGATGCCGCCTCGCCGAGGCTGTACTCGATCCCCTGCTCGCTCTCCCGCGCGGTTGCGCCGCGGATGACGACGTTTGCCCCCGGCATCGCGCCTTCGAGGACGGCCGGGGCCCAGGCGACGAGCCGGAAGACCCCGTCCTCGTTCCCGATCACCGCCTCGACCATCTCCCCCTCGCTCCCGTCGCGCCGCTTGAACGTCCTCGGGTTCCCGACTGATATCAGCCTGACCTCGAGATCCCCTGCCGGGCCGGGAGAGGCGGCGGAGGCCTCCGTCATCTCCGGGCAGGCGATCTCGCAGGCCGCCTTCTGGACGGCGGCGGCAGTGACGTCGGGAATCTTCCCGCCGCCCTTCGGCCGGCCCAGGATCTCGAGCACGTCGCCCGGCTCGATCTCGCGGACACCGCCGGCCTTCTCGTCCCAGAGGGTCAGCCGGGCCCGCCCGGTCTCGTCGCCCACCGTCACGTTCGCGACGATCCCGGTCGTGCCGTCCTGCCGCTCGAACTCCTTCGGCTCGCCGACCTCGAGGACCTTCGCGAAGAAGCAGACGAGGCTTGAGGCCCCGCCGATATCCCGGACCCGGACGTGTGAACGGCCGAGGTCTTTGACGACCAGCATCGCCGCGGTCTGCTCGTCGAGGAGGTCTCCTGCCTCCGCCACCTTCTCCTCCACCCGGCGGTCGAACTCCTCCTTCGAGAGGAGGTCGTCGACCAGGAGGTAGTGGAAGTTCACGTCGATCTCATTCCTGCCAGGGCGGCGTCACCATCGGGGCGGTCAGGTCCTCGACCGTCTCGGCCCGGCGCATCAGGGCGGCCTTATCGCCCGCGAGGAGGACCTCGGCGCACCGGGGGCGGCTGTTGTACTGCGACGACATCGCAAACCCATAGGCCCCGGCGTCGAGCACCGCGATGATGTCGCCGGCGGCAAGTTCGGGGAGCATCCGGTCTTTTGCCAGGATGTCGCCCGTCTCGCAGATCGGCCCGGTGACGGAGTACTCCTGCACGGCGGGGGCGTCGGCCTTGTTTGCCGCGACGACCGCGTGGTAGGAGTCGTACATCGTCGGCCGGACCAGGAGGTTGAACCCGGCGTCGACGTTCGCGAACGCCTTGTGGGCGGTCTTGACGGAGTTGACCCTGGTGAGGAGGATCGTCGAGTCGGCGACGAGCCACCGGCCGGGCTCGACCCAGAGTTCGGGCTCGATCCCGAGTTCCTTGATGCCGCGGAGGAAGACCGGCATCACCGCTCCGGCATACTCCTCCGGCGTCGGGGCCCGGTCGGTCTCCCGGTGGTAGGGGATGCCGAGGCCGCCCCCGATGTCGATGAACTTCGGGTCGACCCCAAGCTCGATCAGGTCGCGGGCAACACCGATCAGGACCTCGACCTCGCGGGCGAAGGGCTCCACGGCCAGGATCTGCGACCCGATGTGGCAGTGGATACCGATGGGATTGACGTGTTCGAGGGCGAGCGCCTCACGGTAGGCGTCGAGGATCTGCCCTGCCGGGATACCGAACTTGCTCGTGGCAAGACCGGTCGCGATCTTGGGGTGGGTGGGGACCTCGATCGCCGGGTTGACGCGGAAGGCGATATCGACGGTCTTTCCCGCCATTGCGGCCGCGGCATCGAGCTGCCGGAGCTCGTCGGGCGAGTCCACCGAGACCCGGATCCCCTTCTCGACGGCGAGGGCGAGATCCGAGGGGGTCTTAGAGCTCCCGTTGAAGAGGAGGGACTCCGGCCGCATGCCGGAGGCGAGGGCGAGCGCGACCTCTCCCGCGGAGAAGACGTCCGCTCCCGCGCCCATCGACGCGAGGGTCCGGAAGACCGCGAGGTTGCCGTTCGCCTTTGCAGCGTAGAGGACCCGGATCTTCGGGTAGTGGGCGGTGAGCGCCCCGGAGAGCCGGTTGAAGTTCTCGCGGATCCGGTCCTCGCTCGTGACGTAGAGCGGGGTGCCGAACTGCCGGGCGAGGTCCACCGTGTCGTGCTCGCCGATCGCGAGGCGGCCGTTCCTGACCGAGAGGTGGGAGGGGAGGATCACAGGTCCAGCCCCCGCATCCGCTCGACTGCCTCGTTGATCCGCTCGATCGACCGGGTGATGGCGAACCGGACGAACCCTTCGCCGTTCTTCCCGAACCCGACTCCGGGGGTCGCGACGATCCCCGCCTGGTCGAGAAGTTTTGCGGAGAAGTCCATGCAGTCGTCGACCGGCGCCCAGACGTAGAAGGTCGCCTTCGGCGCCCGGACATCAAGGCCGATATCGGTGAGGCCTTTCACGAGGGCGTCGCGCCGCTCCTGGTAGATGCCGCAGGCCTCGCTGACGCAGTCCTGGGGGCCGGTCAGCGCGGTGATCGCGGCGTGCTGGATGGCGTCGAACGCGCCTGAGTCGACGTTGGTCTTGACCCGGCCGAGCCCGGCGACGATCTCGGGGTTGCCGCAGGCCATGCCGATCCGCCACCCGGTCATGTTGTAGGTCTTCGAGAGCGAGTGCATCTCGATACCGACCTCCATCGCGCCGTCGACCTCGAGGAACGAGGGCGCCCTGTAGCCGTCGAAGGTGATCTCGGAGTAGGCGTTGTCGTGGACGACGACGATGTTGTGCTCCCGCGCGAACTCGACGACCTCCTCGAAGAACGAGAGGGGGGCTATTGCCGCGGTAGGGTTGTTCGGGTAGTTGATGAACATCAACTTCGCCTGCTTCACGACGTCGGCGGGGATATCCTCGAGCACCGGGAGGAAGTCGTTCTCCGCCCGGATGGGGAGTTCGTGGACTTTCCCCTCGGCAAAGAGGGTGGAGGTCTTGTAGACCGGGTAGCCGGGGTCGGCGGCGAGGACAACCTCACCCGGGTTGACGAAGGCCTCGGCGATGTGCGCAATGCCCTCCTTGGACCCGATGAGGGCGAGGACCTCTTTCTTCGCGTCCAGGTCGACGCCGAACCGGCCCCGGTACCACTCCGCCACTGCCTCGCGGTAGGCAAGCATGCCGGTGTAGGAGGGGTAGTGGTGGTTCTTCGGGTCGCGGGCCGCGGTGCAGAGCGCCTCCACGATGTGCGGCGGGGTGGGGAGGTCGGGGTCGCCGACCCCGAGGTCGATGACATCGACGCCCTGGCGCCGTTTCTCCTCTTTCATCTCGTCAATGCGTGCAAAAAGGTATGGGGGAAGGTGATCCATGCGTCTTGCGTACATTACCAGATATTGCGCACGGGACCCTATCTAATTTCTTACTCGCCCCGCGGACGCCCCCTGCCTCCCCCGGGCCGGCAACGCTGATACGATATCGCGCCTAACGCTTTAGCGGACATGAACGACCAGGTAGAGCGTCCCGTGTACATGGACCACGCGGCGACGACATTCCTAAAACCCGAGGTCATCGCGGCGATGGCCCCATACTTCTCCCAATACTTCGGGAACCCCTCCTCCCTCTACCGGTTCGCCGGCGAGCCCCGGAAGGGCGTGGATGCGGCGCGGGAACAGGTGGCGGCGGCCCTCGGCGCGGCACCCGCTGAGGTCTTCTTCACCGCCGGCGGGAGCGAGGCCGACAACTGGGCGATCAAGGGCGTCGCCCTCGCGAACCGGAAGCGCGGCGACCATATCGTCACGACCGCAATCGAGCATCACGCTGTCCTCCATACCTGCGAGTGGCTCGAGAAGCAGGGGTTCTCCGTCACCTACCTGCCCGTGGATAAGTTCGGCCGGGTGGACGCAGGCGATGTCGAGGAGGCGATCACGGGCCGGACGATCCTCGTCTCGGTGATGACGGCGAACAACGAGATCGGGACGATCCAGCCGGTCGCCCGGATCGGGACGATCGCGCACGACCACGACGTCCTCTTCCATACCGACGCCGTCCAGGCGATCGGGGCGGTCCCGATCGACGTGGAGGGCATGAACATCGACCTCCTCTCGCTCTCCGGCCACAAGTTCTACGGCCCGAAGGGGACCGGAGCGCTCTATGTCCGGCGGGGGACCCGGCTTGAGAACCTTGTCCATGGGGGCGGGCAGGAGCGCGGCCGGCGGGCCGGGACCGAGAACGTCCCCGGCATCGTGGGGCTGGGGCGAGCGATCGAGGTTGCGACCGCCGATATCGAGGGGCACAACCGCCGGCTTGCAGCGATGCGGGACCGGCTGATCCGCGAGGTCCTCTCCACGATCCCGGACTCCCGGCTGAACGGCCACCCGACCGAGCGGCTCGCGAACAACGCGAACTTCAGTTTCCGCTACGTCGAGGGGGAGTCGATCCTCCTCATGCTCGACGCCCATGGGATCTGCGCCTCCACCGGGAGCGCCTGTTCCTCGGCGTCGCTTGAGCCCTCGCACGTGCTCCTCGCGACCGGGCTTCCGCACGAGGAGGCGCACGGCTCGCTCCGGCTCACCCTCGGCGACGCGAACACCCCTGACGATGTCGAGTACGTTCTGTCGGTGCTGCCGGAGGTGATCGGGCGGCTGCGGCAGATATCGCCGCTGACGCCCCCTGCGGAGAAGAATGTCCCTGAGGTGGAGTGATGCATATCGCCTCGAGTTCGATGGCGAGCCTGGGGCTTTCTCCCCGGGAGGAAGGGGCCCGCGGGTGCTGTGGTGAGGCCGGCTCCGAGAACGATTAAATACGGACGCTACGAAGGTAACACCATGGTTCTCCCGGAATTTGTTGTGGTCCTCTGCACGGCCCCGCCCGGCGAGGCGGAGGCGATCGCGAAGGCGCTCGTCGATGCCCGGCTTGCCGCCTGCGTGAACGTCACCGGCGTGCAGTCCTGTTACCGCTGGGAGGGGGCGGTCCAGAACGAGCCCGAACAGCTCCTGATCATCAAGACGCAGCAGAGCCTCCTTGATACGCTCATCGCGAGGATCAAGGGCCTCCACAGTTACGAGACCCCCGAGATCATCGCGATGCCGATCGTCGGCGGCTACACCCCCTACCTCGAATGGATACGGGAGGAGACGGCGTGATGGAGATCGTCTGCCGCGCCGGGATCCAGGCGACGGAGGAGGGTGTGCGCGACGTCCATGACGACATCATCGTCGAGGACCGCGTCAGGCTCTTTCTGAACGGGGAGCCCCTGACGACCCTGGTGGCGAGCGCCGACCGTCTCGAGGACCTCGGCGCCGGGTTCGTCATCAGCGAGGGCCTGGTCGACAGGGTCGACTCGGTGGAGGTCCGCGGAAAAGAGATCTACATCACCGCCCCGTCCCGGAAGGACGTCGAGCTCGTGACGGAGTCCTCGGGGGGCTCCTCTGCGGCCGGTGAGCCGAAATCGGTCACGTCGCTCCTCACCGTCACGGCCGGGACCGTCCGTGCGGTCACGGCATCGATCGAGTCCGATACCTGGCGGAGGACCGGCGCGGTCCATTGTTCGGTCCTCTTCTGCAACGGGGAGTTCGTCACCCGGGCCTGCGATGTCGGCCGGCACAACACCGTCGACAAGGTCGTGGGTTACGCCGCCTTAAAGGGGCTCGACCGGTCGAGGTGCATCCTCGGCTGCACGGGGAGACAACCGTCGGGGATGGTGGCAAAGGCGGCGAACGCGGGCATCCCCATCATCGTCTCCCGCGCCGCCTCGACCGACCGCGGCATCCTCACGGCGGAGGAGGCGGGGATCACCCTCATCTGCTTCTCGCGTGGGGAGCGGTTCACCATCTACACGCACCCCGAACGGGTGCCTGATGTTCTCGAAGAACTGGAGAAGACCAGAACATGACTGAAAAGACTGCACTGATCCTGCTTGGCTGCCCGCAGGTGCCGGTCCAGACGAGCATGGCGCTCTACCTGGTCCACGGGTTGAAGGAGCACGGTATCCGGCCGGTGATCGCCGGGACGGTGGCCGCGAGGAAACTGATGGAGATCGCCGACCCCGGCCGGCACTACCTGGAGGAGATGGCCGACCTCGACGACACGATCGATGAGATCACGGGGAAGCAGCGGGACTTCGACCTCTGCTTCGTCTTCATCCACAACGACTCCGGGGTCGCCTACGCGGGCACGATGTCCTACATCTCGCAGGCCCGGGTCTACGCGCTCCTCTTCGGGGAGCACGCGGAGGACCTTGCAAAGGAGATCGAGTTCCCCTGCGAGGTCGTCGCGGCGAAGGCCGTGCACAACCCGATGCCGTTGAAGCGCAAACTTGACGAGGTGATGCAATGGGCGGCTGTCTCGAAGCGTTGAAACCCGAGATCCTCTTCTCCCAGGCCTCCTTCAAAGAGGCGCGGGATTACATCAAGACGAACATCCGGGAGTATCACGAGGTCGAACCGGGCTACAAGATATTCGACGTCCACATCATCGGCGTGCCGCCGCTCTACGTCGGCGTCGAGGGCGAAGACCTCGTCTTCCCCTACACCAAGCCCTGCCACGGGACGTTCGTGGTGAAGGTCGCGGGCGGCGAGGAGACCGCCCGGCTGCGGGCGAGGAAGAAGTAGCCCCCATTTTTCTTGAAAGGGGTTCCTGGGTCTGTGTGTTCACCTGAGGCCGGCGGTCTGGCACCGGGCTACGCCGCGGCTTCGCGGAGCCTTTGTAAGGCTAATGGCGCCTTCTCTTTGTGCGAGACTGTAGGCACTCTCCCTGTACGTTACCTCACGCGAAGCCGCGAAGAGCGCGAAGGGATTGTCAACATACACACCGACTTCGCGGCTTCGCGCCTTCGCGTGAGATTGTATTTCTGCGTCTTGGCAATACCAGGGAATGGCAGACTCTCAAACAATATGGTTCCCTGACCCGGTTCGGGAGGTAAAAATGTTCGGCCGGGATCTCGCCGGCGCTATACTCTCTTCAGCGAGTCGATCGCAACGCCGTACTGCTCGCCGTCCTGCAGGTAGACGAGTTCGATCTCATCCGGCCCCACAACCTCGCCGAGACAGTACCCGCCGCCCTGCTCGGCGGTCGAGAGGGTCCTGCCGTCACGCCCGATGACGCCGGCGATCGCTGTCCGCGTCTCCGTGCCGTTCTCCGTGAAGACGGTGTAGCCGGAGAAGATCCGGCCGTGCTGTTCGGATATCGTCATCGCCATCGTGACGGTGGAGTAGTCCGTGAACCCCGTGCTCCCTTCGTATCCCGTCATGGACGCGGTCCAGTTGCCGGTGAGATCGGGGATGGTCGCGGCGTCTGTCTGCACCGGGGTGGGTGCCGGTCCCGTGTAGACCCCGGAGCCGAGCCACCAGTCCTCGTCCACCTTCATCACGTAGCCCAGCTTCGATTCGACCGTCCGGTTGTGTGCGGGGTTGATGTAGTAGAACCGGACGAACCCGGAACCGTTCTTCGCCGCGTCGATGAACTGCCGGGTGTAGGGGTTGCCGAACGCGTCGAGTTCGTCCATCCGGCTCACGCCGATCTTCTCCGGGTTGACCGGGTGGGCGAGGGCGACATTGTTGAAGTCGTAGGCGTAGATGTAGAGCTCGCCCTGGACGAACGACCCGTTCGGGTTGGAGAACTCGGCGAGGGCCTTTTCTTTGCCGTTTGCGTGCGCATACGCAACCGCGCTCTCGACGAAGGCGACGAGCGTCTCGTTTGAGATATGGCTCCCCGGCTCCGGGAGGTCGGGGGTTTCCGGCGCCGGAGCGGCGGTTTCAGGCTCGCTCTGCATGCAGCCTGCGGTTATGAGGAGGAGGCCGAGGGCGCAGAGGCACAGCGCCCGGACGGAAGGTGTAGCCATACGATCAGATCGGCGATCATTTGCTAAGAATCTATAGAAACGCATGCCGGGGGTTGAGCGCGGGCGAGGGAGAATAAGCCTGTCTCACATGTCGCCTGAAAAAAGGCGGGCGCCCTCTTGCGCTGCATCGCACCAGTCGTAGTTCTTGAAGAGCGCCCGGTTCTGCCGGTAACTCTACCTGCGCCTGATCAGGTAGCCTCCGGCGGCGAGCAGCAGGACGGCCACGAATGCAAGGGCAACTGTCCCGGCCGAGAATCCCGGCGCCGGTTTGCCGGCCGGAGCGGCCGTGGTCTCTGTCGCGGTGGGCTCTGCCGTCGCCGGCGGCGTTGTCGCTGTCGGGGTCGTTATGGCTTCACCGGCTTCCTCGACCCCGCTGATCGCGAAGAGGGAGAACCCGGGACTCGTTGCGGTGAAGGTGACCGATGTCCCGGTGACATCCACGACCCATGTCGGGAGCGCCTCCCACGCCGTGCCGTTGTAGTGATAGAGCACGATCTCTTCGGGGGTGAACCCGTGCCCCTCCAGCCACGCGAGCGGGACGGTGAAGGTGATGTTCGCCCCGGTGATCGTCTCGAACCGGGCCGGCACCAGGTCGACGTACTGATACGGGGTGCCCGGCGCCGGGGGGATCCCGGAGCCCGGGGAGGACTGCGTCCGGCCGGTGACGATGAACGTCTTGAGCCCGGTCCCGGTGACGGTGACCTTGCTCACGGCGGAGTCTCCGCCGACGTTATAGCCGCCGTCCGGCCCGGCCGTCGAGCCACCGCTGCCACCGCCGCTGTAGACCGGCTGGCTGGTCGGGGTTGCNNGTTGGAGTTGCGGTTGGAGTCGGTGCGGCGGAGACCGTGATGTAGCCGGCCCGGGAGAGCATGTCGGTTCCGTCTGCGTTATCGACCGTCAGGTTGACGGTGTATGTCCCGGCGGCGGTGTAGGTGTGTGTGATGTTCCTCTCCGCTGCGTCCGTGGTGTTGTGCCACGTGCCGTCGCCGAACGACCAGTTCCAGACGATCGGCGAACCTGCCGAGGTGTCATTGAACTGTACGGCGAGCGGCACGGTGCCGGAGGTTGGGGTGCCGGTGAACGCGGCCGTCGGGGCGACCGGTGCGGCGGTGACGGTGATGTAACCGATCCGTCGCGTGGCATTGTAGCCATCGTCGTTGTATGCCTGCAGGGTTACCGTGTAGGTGCCAGGCTCGGTGTAGGTGTGCGTGGGGTTCCGGGCGTTTGATCCTGCGGTTTCAAGGCGCCAGACCTCGTTCGTGCTGCCATCCCCGCCCATGATTACAATGCTCCCGTCCGGCATCGCGACGGAGGTGTGGCTCTGCCTTGGCGACCACTCGGCGTGCTCGGTCACCTGCGTCCATGTCGTGCCGTTGTCGGTCGACCGCCAGACGTCGTTTGTCAGGCCGCGGTACCAGCCGCCCATGATTACGATGCTCCCGTCCGGCATCGCGACGCTGGTGTGAGAGGATCTTGGGTACCCCTCCCCGGGGTTGGACAACTCCGTCCATCTGGCCCCGCCGTCGGTCGACTTCCATACCCTGCCCAAGCTGGCACTCCCGCCCATGATTACGATGCTCCCGTCCGGCAGTACGACGCTGGTGGGGCCTTCTCCTGGCTTCTCTGCGCCGTCGGTGATGTCGGTCATCCGCTCCCAGGTTCCGCCACTACTAGGCGACTTCCAGACGTCTTTCAGGGGGGAACCGTCGGTACCACTCATGAGTACGATGCTTCCATCCGGCATCGCGACGCTGGTGTGATAGTGCCGTGCCGACCACTCGGCGTGCTCGGTCACCCGCGTCCATGTCGCGCCGTAATCGCACGACCGCCACACATCGTTTTTTAAGATGTAATCCTCGTAATCCTCGCCCATGACGTTCATGCCGCCCATGAGAACGATGGTATCATTGACCGCGACCGCCGCATGGCCGTATCGTCCTGACCATATGTCATTGGGGTCTTGCGGCGTGATATTTTCCCAGGTTGCACCGTTATCCGTTGATAGCCACACGTCGTTCCTTGAGCCGCCGTCAATTCCGCCCATGAGTACGATGCTTCCGTTCGGCATCACGACGCTGGTGTGCCCCCCTCTTGCCGACCACCCGGCGCTCGTGTTCACCGGCGTCCACGTCCCGTTATACGTCTCGTCGCCGAAGAACCACGCCCACCCGTCCGGGCCGCCGGCCGAGGTGTCGTTGAACTGTACGGTCAGGGG
>DALN01000027.1:0-233 GCA_002499455.1 Methanoculleus sp. UBA77
GACGCCGTAGACCCGGCCTTCCTTCGCGGCGGAGAGGCCCTGGAGTGCGGGGTCGGTCTTGAGTTCGCCTATCGCCCCGCCCCCTTCAATCTGGGTCGTGCCGACGTCGATGAAGATGTATTCGGGGTTCCAGTCGACGAGCGCCTCTTTTGCGATGTCGGCGTGGGCTACGCCGAGACCGGATGCGACGTTCTTTGCGTGCACCCAGGCGAACGGCGGATAGGCGGGTTCGG
>DALN01000027.1:256-4592 GCA_002499455.1 Methanoculleus sp. UBA77
GCCTCGATGTAGGCGATCACCTCTTCGGCCCGGTCCTCCCTCCCGAGAACCTCGCCCATCACGCGGAGGCCTGTATACATCTCGGCCTTCTCGACATCGTTCCGGAGCGAGCCGTACGCGAACGCCACGACCGGGATACCGGTCTTCTCCTGGAGTTTATCGGCCTCGGGGCCGCTGGTGCTGTACGATGTCCCGGTCGACCCGGTCTTGAAGATGACCTCCGGCCCGATCCCCAGGATCTTCTCCGGGTCGTCCTTACCGCGGAACTCACCGATCAGGGGGAGGTCCTTGAACTGCGACCCGTAGGCGAGGGCATAGGGCCGTCCCTCCATCGGCTGGTCCTTCTTCTCCTGATCGTCGACGCCGACGGCGAGGTCCTGCGCCTGCAGGTAGACAAGGTAGCGGAGGCATCCTGAGCCCGAGCAGACGACACTCTCCGGGGGCGACGGGACGATGACCGACCGGCCGAAACCGTCGGTGACCGCGATGGTCTGGCCGGCGCCGCCCTGGACGACGGCTGAACCGGTATCGGTGCCGGTGCATCCGGCGGCGAGCATGGCAAGGACAAGGGCCGCAAGCACTGCGGTCATGAAGATTCCGGTGGATCGGGGCGATGGCATACTAGTACCAATAGTAGTAACACTGTTTATTATATATTTCGAATTTGTGCCTATCCGATATGATCCCTGTTCAATTCGTATTACTCCGGGGTGGGGGTCGGGCCTCCCGGCGCAGGGGACCCGGATCCCGGACGCTTTTGCCGCCAGACGGACACCCGCCTGCGATGCGCCGTTCCGGCAACTCCTAGGGCCGGGGTACGGCTCCTTCCCGCCGGGCCGGAGAACCATTATGAGCAACCCGACCAACCCAACAACAGCGCCGGTCGTGCAACCCCCGGGCGACCGGCATACTATGAGGAGTGCATATGCCGGAGAGGATGTTAACCGAGTCCGAGGGATACCGCCTGCTGGACTCGTGCGGAATACCCGTACCGCCCCACCGCCTGGTCACCAGTGCCGGCGATGCACGGGCCGCGGCGGGAGAGATCGGCTATCCAGTCGTCATGAAGGTCATCTCGCCGGAGATCGTCCACAAGAGCGATGTCGGCGGGGTGGTCACCGGAGTCGAGGGGCCGGACGATGCTGAAGCGGCGTTTCGCACCATCATGGCAAACAGCGCCGCCCGCGCCCCGGGAGCGGCCATAACCGGCATCATCGTCGAGAAGCAGATGCCGGGGGGGCTTGAGGTCCTCATCGGCGGGAAGACCGATCCGTCGTTTGGGAAGGTCATCACGTTCGGTCTCGGCGGGAGACTGGTGGAGTTCCTCGCGGACGTCTCGATACGGGTCCTGCCCGTCACCGAAGACGAGATCCGGGAGATGATCCGCGAGATCGAGGGCTACCGCCTCATCCGGGGCTACCGGGGGGAGGCCCCGAAGGACGAGGAGGCGCTTGTCCGGATCATCGCTGCGATGGCGAAGAACTTCGTCGAGGACCCCCGGATCCGGGAGTTCGACTTAAACCCGGTGATCGTCTACGAAGAGGGGGCGAGCGTCGTCGACGCCAGGATCATCGTCGGGGATGCTGCCGGGACCGGTGCCGCCCGCCTCAGCGTCCGGGCACCCCCGGACCTCTTCTACCCGAGATCCATCGCGGTGATCGGGGCCTCCGCAAGCCCGAACAAGGTGGGCTACTCCGTCCTTCGGAACCTGCTCTCCTTCTCCGGCAACCTCTACCCGGTCAACCCCTCACGGGCGGAGCTCTTCGGGCGGAAGGCCTACCCCTCCGTGAAAGAGATCCCGGGCCCGGTCGACTGGGCGGTCATCGCCGTCCCCGCCCGCCTCGTCCCGGAGGTGATGGAGGAGTGCGGGGAGAAGGACGTCCGGCTTGCCATCATCGTCACGGCCGGCTTTAAGGAGATCGGGGAGGAAGGTGCGGCGCTCGAGGAGAGGATCACGACGATCGCCCGGAGATACGGGATCCGGATCATCGGCCCGAACTGTCTCGGGGTGATGATGCCGCATATGGGGATCAACGCCACGTTCGACCCGGTCTCGCCGAAACCCGGCGACGTGGCCTTCATCTCCCAGAGCGGCGCGATCATCACCACCGTCGTCGACTGGAGCCTTCCTGAAGAGTTCGGCTTCTCCACCGTCATCAGCGTCGGTAACCAGGCGGATCTCGGCTTCGATCACTACCTCCGGTTTGCCGAGCAGGACAGGATGACCCGGTCGGTCACCCTGTACGTCGAGGAGATCCAGGACGGGCGCGGATTTCTGCAGATCGTCCGCGAGGTTGCCCGGAGAAAACCGGTGGTGGCGGTGAAGTCCGGGTCGTCCCGGAAGGGCCGGGCCGCGGCATCGTCCCATACGGGGTCGCTCGCCGGGAGTTACGATGTGTATGTCGCGGCGTTCAAGCAGGCGGGGGTGATAGTGGCCCGGAGCCTGCGGGACGCCTTCAACCTGGCCGAGCTCCTGGCGTCCGAGGGGTACCCGCAGGGGAGACGGGCGATCGCCGTCACCAGTGCAGGGGGGTTTGCCGTCCTCGCCTCCGATTACGCCGAGGCTCACGGTGTCGAGATGGTCGATCTGCCGGAAGATGTTCTCGACGAACTCAACGCGTTCCTCCCGCCGTTCTGGAACCACGCAAACCCCATGGATATCCTTGGGGACGCCGACGCCGCCCGGTTCGCGGCCCTCTTTGACGTGCTGATCCGGCACCAGGAGTTCTGGGACATCGTCTTCGTCATCGCCGTGCCGACGACGCTCGTCGATCCGGCGCACGTCGCAAACGAGATCGTCCGGTTCTCGCGGAACACGGAGAAGATGGTGGTCGGGTGCATGCTCGGCGGCGACAGCATTCGGAGCGGTCTCCGAATCCTCCGGGGCTGCCGGATCCCGAACTTCTCGGAGCTTGAGGACGCGTTCAAGGCGGTGGGGAGCATCCTCGAGGTCCGGGCCGCACGGTCGGGTAAGCAGTCCGGCCCCACCCTTGAAGCGCCGCTTCCGGGCGGCGGGCGGTAATGCCCGTCCCTGCTCCGCACTCCTGAAAACCTTTTTATATGCTCCTTCCGTATCCCGGCGCATCAGAACGGAGACGGAATTCCACCGGGGAGATGCATACGGATGCTGTTTGAGAAGATAAAGTCCGAGATCCTTGCTCACAACTCATACATCGTCGGGGCGGGCGGGGAGGCAGTGGTGATCGATCCGAGGCGTGACTGCCTGATCTACGCGGAGATCGCCGGGCGCGAGAATATGAAGATCACGAAGATCTTTGAGACGCACAAGAACGAGGACTACGTCATCGGCTCCCGCGAGCTCGCCCGGCCGACCGGGGCGGAGATCCTGCACGGGGCGCGGGAGGAGTTCGGGTTCGGCACCGATGTCAGGGACGGCGATACCTTCCGGGTCGGCCCCCTTGAACTCGAGGTCCTCGAAACGCCCGGCCACACGGTGGAGAGCATATCGCTCCTGCTCCGTGACCGGTCCGTCTCCGACGATCCGCTGATGGTCTTTACCGGCGACGCGCTCTTTGCCGGTGAGGTCGGGAGGACCGATCTTGCCGGCGAACACCGGCGGCGGGAGATGTCGGAGCTGCTCTATGCGAGCCTGCACGAGAAACTTCTCCCGCTCCCCGACGGGGTGATCGTCTGCCCCGCACACGGCGAGGGGTCGGTCTGCGGCGGGAAGATCAGCGACCGGGAGTATACGACCATCGGGTATGAGAAGGCGACGAACCCGCTTCTCTCGTTGACGAGAGAGGAGTTCGTCGAGCGTAAGGTCGATGAGCGGCTCTATGAACCCCCGTATTTTGAGATGATGCGCAGGCTCAACCGGGAGGGCCCTCCCCTGATCTATAACCTGCCGCATCTCCGCCCTTACTCGGCGCGGGAGCTCCGCTCTCTCCTCGGAAAAGATGCCCAGATCATCGATATCCGGTCGCCGACGAGTTACGCCGGCGGGCATATTCCGGGCACCCTCAACATCTGGCGGCAGGGCCTCCCCCTCTACATGGGCTATTACCTGAACTACGAGGACCCGATCATCCTGGTGGACGACTTCAACCTGGATCTCTCCGCCGTGATCCGCCACTTCGTCCGGCTCGGCTACGACAATATATCGGGCTACCTCGCCGGGGGGTTTGCCGCCTGGTTCAAGCAGGGCGAGAAGATCGAGCGGGCCGGCACCTGGTCGCCTGCCGACCTTGCCGGGCACCTGGAAGACCCCTCAATCTGGGTCCTCGACGTGCGGAACATCAATCACCGGGAGGAGGAGGGTTACATCAAAGGATCCCATCACATCTACGTGGGAGACCTCGAGGAGCATATCGCGGAG
>DALN01000019.1:0-3331 GCA_002499455.1 Methanoculleus sp. UBA77
AATCAGCAATCTTCGTTGCATTTTCTATCAAGCTCCTTCTTCATCGTTTCATCTCGCCCGGCAGCACTGGCGCCCCTCCCCGGCGATCGGAGAGGGCGCCGATAGTCAAATTGGACGATCGGAAGATAGTATTTAGTAATATATAAATTGAGATCGTTCATACTGGATCATCACTTTAATAAAAAATGTATTAATTTAGGTACGTATTTTTGATATTCGTGCCACGCAAAGGCGAACCGTCCGGCCTATGGTCAGATCCCGCCGGGGGTGTGAGAGCCGGCAGTCCGCCGGTCCTCTGCGCGGCCGAAAAAAAGGGTGTGGCGGTCAGCCTTCCGGGTCGACCGCCGATTTCGCGTCTTTTGCCTCAATCCGGAACAGGTGTTCTGTCACGACATCGTCGTCGCGGAGGTGCGCGCTCACTCCTCCTCCTCCACTGTCAGCAGGGCGAGGGGGATCTTGAAGTAGCCGCTGTACGAGCCGGAGTCGGTGGAGTTCCGGTCAAACGTCATCGTACTGTCTCCGCCGGTGATGTAGTCGGTGACATTCCAACTCTGGTATCCTAAGTACGATCCCTGCTGCGGGTTGCTCCAGGGCAGGGCGTTGCCGTTAAAGGCGTAGTTCCCGTTGTAACTCGCCAGGTAGATGGCCGTGAGGTTCGCATCGACAGCCGTGATCCCCGATGTGCTGAAGTCAGTCTCTCCAATGTAGGAGTATCCTTCATCATCGGCAACGTAGGAGTCGGTGTCGTGGCCCTGGTTCACCCAGTAGTGGATCTGGTCAAAATCTCCGTCGTTATATGCCACTACCAGCGTGATCATCTTCACCCGGCCGTCGAACGGCTGGGTGCCATCCGGCTTGTGAGTCTGCACCCGTGCCGAAACACTCGATGAGTTGATGTCAGCGGTCACGTCATACCACATCAGGCAGTCGCTCGTCACCCGGTTGCAGTGGTCGTTGATCCAGATTGTCCCGTCCTCACCGCTGCCCCGCGGGAAGGTGTAGGTTGTGTTCACGATCTCGGTATCAAGTGTCTCGTATCCCGACCCGCCGTCGAACTCCACGGTCGTGTTCAGGGGGTAATTCGCTTGCATGTTCCCTATGTAGGTATCTACATAGAGCCGTGCCCAGGCGACGTTCCCGGAACTGCACGGGAGGGTGAAGTTTTTCACGATCGGGGCCGTATGTGCGTAGTCGAACCCGGGGTACGCGTCGAACCAGAGGCCGCCGGAGACCGTGCCGCTCGTCCCGTTCCCGGTGACGAGAGGGTCTCCGCCCAGGTACGGATCCGCCGACACCGGTGGTGTAAATGCGCACACCACCGTCAGTACCAGCATGCATGCCAGCATGCGCTGTATGTCTGTCTTCATTGTTCACTTCCAGGTTGTTTGTAGTTCCGGGAGTGTCCTGCCTCCCGGTAAGCAGTGGATGATCTCAGTATAACAAAAATCTTTTCATTTAACACTAAGTGCTAAAATAAATTGTTTCTATAATACCCGTCGGGCTGCTACGCCCGTGCTGCTACAGGCAGGAGCAAGCCATACGTAAGTTTCTCCTCTCTATCTCAGCCGGCATCGGGATCAGTCCTGGTACTGTTCGAAACACGGCAGTCAGGTAAGGGTTGCGTGTTCTGATAGCATCTTCGTGTCTCTCCCGGACGCGCCTCGGTCCCCTCCAGGCACACCCGGGTATACCCACCGGGGGGGCGGCGCTCCTTCATGGCAGGGGAGTTTCAGGACGACCTCGTGCGGAGAAGCCGCGTCCGAACCTCCTGGATGGGGTTATCCGGCAGGGTTCGTGGAGATGATCAGGAGCATTCTGCGGTTGGGACCGGAACTCTCGCTTCCGTGATTCCGTTTCCGGTGCAGCTACACTGAATGCCTGGACCCGCTCAACGGGGCCCCTGCAGGCGAACCTCTGCTGCCGGCGTTTGTATTCCTGCTTTATACAACTGCAGAGAGGCGTGAGCCCGAAATTTTTGGAATCGATGCGCAGCAAGTTCCGCACGAGAACAGTGAGAAAATATCCGGTCTTCTGGAACCAGGGGTTGGCCCTGCATCCAACCTGGAAGTGAACGGAGGAATGGCAGGGCCGAATATCAGGTTGGTAATCAGGGTAAATCATCCTGTCGGAACGGCCTGGCCCCGGAGAACCTGTCGGCGCGCCGGGAAAGACGACGAATATTCGGAGGATTCTCGCGTGCGGCTGAAACGGTCTTAGGATAGGGTTTCGGTGCACGCGGATCTGTAGAATTCCTCCCATCAGAGGTCATATCCCCTGCGTTCTATTCCGGCAAAAAAGTGGATACCGGGGTTTTTCAGTCCCCTGAGAGGTCGGCATGGCATTCGGTGGTCACATGTGGCGAGACTATGACGTCTTCGATCGTCTTCGACCCGCTCTTTCCTACTACCTTCACCGGATAACTGCCGATATCAAGGTAGTGGAAGGTGTGGGGCGTCACTTCGCCGGTATCCCGGCTGTAGAGGTAGATCCTGGCGCCCGCCGGGGTGCTCGAGACCTCAAGCGATCCCCAGGTATAGGGGTCGAGAGTAAACTTCACCGTGGCGTCCTTGCCGTGGTCCGTCAGCAGGACCTCCCGTTCTGCCGGGATATACCCCGGCTTTGAGACCGAGATCAGATGCTTCCCTTCCGATATGTTGGTAACGACATACGGCGTGGCAGACCCGGTCTGGAACCCGTCGACCGATATCGTTGCCCCTGCCGGCACCGACGTCACGAGGAGACTGCAGGGTGCATCCGAGAAGACGGCGCTCACGGTGTCGTTCGACTCGACGGCGGCGGGTATCCGGTAACTCCGGTAACTCTCGCCGTCATAGATGGTGATATACGACCCCCCGATCCCACTGACCTCGACCTTCTTCGGGAACCGGTCGCTTAGGTACCTGCCGTTGATCGAGAAGGGTTTCTGCGCGTAGTCCTCCGACTCAAACGTGAGCGACCGTGTCAGTTCCGCGTTGCCGCTGGTGAACGTCACCCGGGCTATGGCGTTTTTCTCGATCCAGATCCGCTCTTTATCGGAGCTGAACGTGATCCCCTCTTTCTTCACCTTGATGGTGTGCAGCCCCTCCTTGAGCCCGTAGACGATGTCGGGAGTCTTCCGGTTCACCTTGCGGCCGTCGACGAGGATCTCCGCCCCCTCCGGGAACGAGTCGACGTAGACGCCGCCGTAATGGTTCTGCTCCCAGGTCCGGAGCAGGCCGGGGGAAGCGAGACCCGGAATCTCGACAACGACCTCATCGTCGTGGTCGAGCAGGATTGTCCGTTCCGCCGGCTCGGCGCCGTCCATGCGCACCCGGACGGTATGGTTGCCGCC
>DALN01000019.1:3338-5251 GCA_002499455.1 Methanoculleus sp. UBA77
AAGGCGGCCGGTGTCGTCCTGCCGGTGTACTCCCCGTCGAGGTCGATGAGCGCACCCGGGGGGTCGGAGAGCACCGAGAGGCCGAACCACATCGTGGTGATATCGACGGCCGGCGCCGCTGGCGCCGTGGGTGCGGGCTCGGCCCGGGCCAATCCGGGATCAGGCGCGGGCTCCGCCGGCGGCGCCGGCTCCTCAGCGGCGGGGGTGAAGCCGAACAGCGAAAAGATCGCCGAAACAACATCGAACAGCAGGTTGAGCACCCCTCCGATCGGAGCGTCTCCGCCGGCCTCGCCGTACCGGACCGCATAGACGCCCCCCTGCCAGATCTTTGCCGAGACGCTGCCACCCGTTGCATCTGCCGTGGTCTCCAGGGTCTCCCAGGTGCCCGAAGCGCGGTCGTACCTGACGATCGCGCCTCCCGATCTGTTCACGGAGACGACCAGCCCGAGCGGAATGTCGCTCACCATATCCTCGCTGGCGATCTCGTAGGCCGGGTCGGCACCCCCGGCACCGCCGGGCGGAAGCCTCTGTAACGTTATCGTCTGGACGAGGTTCCCGGAGCCTTCGGTGATCACCGCTCCCTCGGGTATATAGAGTTGAACGGCCCCGCCGTCGGCGACGATGCGCGTGGCCTCGATCCGCCCGTTCGTCGAGTTGAAGGTGAACCGCGATCCGGTGCTGCCGGACGATGTCGTCGGCGTCCCGGGAGTGCTCGCCGTGGGCGTAGCGTTCGCCTCGTAGCCCGCCGGCGGGATGCCCTTCCTGACGACGAGGATGACGGCGCGGTTCTCCATATAATCCCCCTTCGTCGTGGTGATGAGGCTCTGGATCCCCGCCTCGTTCCCTGACTGCCGGAGGTATGGTCTCGCGTCCAGGTCGGCCACGCTGATCGCTGAAGAGCCGGCAGTGAGCAGGTTGAACCACTCACCGCTGTTGAAGAAGATCCGGTGCTCGTCGTCGTCCATCCCCGAACCTGCTGTGGTTACCAGGATGAGACGCGCCTCACCGGCTCCGGAGAGGTCGATAGACTCGTTGAAGATCGCTGTCGTGATACAGTCTTCAGACGTCGTGCCGAAGTCCGGGTTGGCATAGAGCGTATCCGATCCCTCCGCGATCCAGTAGGTCATCTCCGGTTCGGCAGGATCTTCGGTGACGACCAGGAGGCCGACGCCGTAGGCCGCAAAGACGTCGTCCTTCCTCCCGTCGTTTGTCACCGTCACGATGTGCTCTCCGGCGACGCCGCCCTTGATGCCGGTGACGTTGAACGCGTGGGTCTCGAGGAGATAGTTATAGATCCCCTCGTTCTTCCGGTCGTTATAGACATTGTCGGCTTTGATCTCGGCTCCATCGACTTTCAGGTTGATTCTGACCGGGGTGCCCTCCTTCCTCTTCTCGTCGTGCCCCCAGGTAGTGTAGATGTAAAGCCGCGCATACCCGATCGTGCCGTTTGCGGGGGCAGGGACGTTGATCGTAAACTCCTTGCCCTCACCGGCGTGGATGAGCCCGGTGTAACTGCTGAACTCGTAGTAGGTCAGGTTCCCGTGGACGGTTCCTGAGACGGCTACGTCCAGGTTCTTCCCGGTGTAGCCGTAGTCGGGGATCCCTCCGCCGTCGGAACCGCCGGACCCATCCCCGGACGTCGTGAGGTCGAAGTTAACGGAGGTGGTCTCGCCGTCGTTGACCGTAACCGTCCGGTAGTCTTCGTAGCCCTCCGCCCTCACCTCGACCGTGTAGTCGCCGATGACCAGGTTCTCCAGCGTCGCCGGGGTTACGACCGACCTGTTCACCCCGTTGAGGTAGACCCAGGCCCCGGGCGGCTCGCTCGTCACCTCGATGCTGCCCGTTATCGGTTCGAGATCGAAGTGGACCGTGGCGTTCGCGCCTCTGGTCACCGTGACCCACCGGTCGTCGGG
>DALN01000055.1:0-4257 GCA_002499455.1 Methanoculleus sp. UBA77
GCGGCCTCGGGGAAGTTGCCCTCTGCGACGTGCCCGATGAAGGCGGGGATGTCGATGCAGACCGGGCAGCCCCTGACGCAGAGCGGCTTCTTGCACTGGAGGCAGCGTTCCGCCTCGGCGATCGCCTCGCCGGGGGAAAGGCCGGTATCGACCTCCTTGAAGTCCTTGATCCGGACGTCGACAGGGCGGTCACTCATGGTGGTGCCCCCCTTCGCCGCACCGGCACCGGTGCTCCGCAAACCGCTCGAGCGAGGCCTTCTCCTGTCCGGTGTAGATCCGCTGCCGCTGCATCAGTTCGTTGAAGTCGACCTGGTGAGCGTCGAACTCGGGGCCGTCGACGCAGGCAAACTTCGTCTCGCCCCCGACGGTCACCCGGCAGGAGCCGCACATCCCCGTCCCGTCGACCATGATCGGGTTGAGGCTCACGTAGGTCTTGACGCCGTAGGGCACCGTCGCGCCGGAGGTGACCTTCATCATGATGGCGGGGCCGATGATCCAGACCCGGTCGATCTTCCTCTCCGCAAGCAGTTTCTTGAGGACGTCGGCCGCAAACCCGTGGACGCCCTTGCTCCCGTCGTCGGTCGTGATGTAGAGTTCATTGCAGGCCTCCCGCATCTCGTCCTCGAGGATGAGGAGATCGGCGTTGCGCGCCCCGATGATCCCGATGACGTGGTTGCCCGCTTCCCTGAGTTCTCTGACGATGAGGGGGGTGCTCGCGATCCCGACGCCGCCGCCGATGACGCAGCAGGTGCCGTAGTTATCGATCTCGCTCGGTCTTCCGAGCGGGCCCACGACGTCGCTGATACTGTCGCCGGCCTGGAGGGTCGCAAGCTCCTCGGTCGTCTTGCCGACGGCCATAAAGATCACCCGGACTGCGTCTCCCCTGACGGCAGAGATTGTGAGCGGTATCCGCTCGCCTTTTTCGTGCAGGCGCAGGATAACAAACTGGCCTGCGCGTGCATGCTGCGCCACCTGCGGCGCACGTATCCAGTATTCATAAACCCGGTCGGCGAGTTTTGTCGCCGTTTCCACCTTATACAACCGCTTCACTCCTGATGATGTTGGTCGATCTGAACGTCAAAAGGTATCCAACGTTTCGTACCTATTGTGACTCCAGCCTCTTTATTGCAGCTATCGTACGTGCAGTCCCGCGCGCCGGTGCCGGGTAATTTTCCGCATATTCACGAGATGAATCGTGATCCGGGGCTGAAGTACGAATAATTATCCCCGAACCGGTCAGAGTGATAGGTATGCGGAGCCAGGTCCTCTGGGGGATAATCCTGACCGCCCTCGGCGCGGTGATCGCGGCCGTAGCGATAGCAGGGCCCCTCTTTCTCCTCATATACGCCGTCCCCCTCATTCTGATTGGCATCGCGCTGGTCGTCTGGCGGGGGCGCGAGGATACCATCGAAGCAATCAGGGAGTGAGCGAAGCATGATACTGACGACGACAGCAGAAGTGCCGGGCTATGCCGTGGGAGAGGTCCTCGGCGTGGTCTTCGGGAACACAGTACGGACGAAGAACGTGGGAAAGGATGTCATGGCGGGCTTGAAGAGCCTCGTCGGCGGCGAACTCGAGGAATACACCTCGATGCTCTCCGATGCCCGGACGGAGGCCTACAACCGGATGGTCAACGCCGCGCGCGATCTTAAGGCCGACGCGGTGTTGAACATCCGGTTCACGACGTCGCAGACGATGTCGACGGCGGCGGAGCTGCTCGCCTACGGGACGGCGGTGAAACTGGTTCCGAAGAAGTAAGGGTTTGGGCTCTTGTGGCAGGGGATCCTGCCTTTCTTTTTTGTTTTGGCTTGGGTTGCCTATCTCCTATCGTGTGCATATCGCTTTCGCGTGAGAATAGCTCTGCCTCACGCGAAGTCGCGAAGGACGCGAAGAGAAGCAATCATCAGCCATACAAACTTCGCGCTCTTCGCGGCTTCGCGCGAGATTTGTTTGCTGGCAGCCCCCTTTACGTCTTTGCGTGAGACTGCGTCACCGCCCGAGCACCGCAGAGCACGAGCCCGGGGAGGATCTGGTCACTCCCCGATCTTCTTTACCTTCCGCACCCTCACCGCCACCCCGCGCTTCGACCGGAGCATCTCGTCCGCCCCCATCAGCGCCTTCCCGGTGGCGATCGCGAGCGGCCCTTCCACGAGCACCTCGTCGCCTTCCCGTATCCGGGGGTCGCAGTCCGTGATCCCCGGCGCGAGGACGTCGCCCTGCGGCACGAACGAGTCGATCCTGACCCGGTAACCCTCCGGGATCAGGTCCCAGCCCTCGAACGTCGGGCGGAAGAGCCCGGTCCCTGCGTCGATGCTGAATACCTGCTGCTTCCCGCGCAGGACCGCCATCTGCATGCTTCTCCCCCTGATCTGGAGGCCCTTTGAGTTGATCTCGGTCCCGAACTGCCAGGAGACCGTGCCCCGTATGGTGTCGGTCTGCACCCGGCGCTCGCCCTCGAGGGCGGCATTCAGGGCACGCAGCGAGCCCGGCGCAGTCGGGTGCCCCTCGCAGGTCACCTCGAGGTCGATGCCGCAGGCTTCCGCCGCCATCTGCGCGACGGTGAGCGCCCCGCCCTCGAGATGGGCGATCACCCGGCGGTAGGGGTGCGCCGCGAAGTAGCGGGCGAGGATATCGGCGATGAAGGCGCACTCCTCGCGGTCCCAGTAGCCCGTCACCGGCACGTCGTAGTGGCCGGCGGGGTAGATCCGCTCGAGCTCGCGGGGAACGAGGCCGAGGGGCGAGGTGACGATCAGTTCGTGCGCCCGCCGGTCCACGGTGTTCATGAAGAGTTTGTGGCTCCTTGAGAGCGAGTAGGGCTTCCGCGCCGAGCAGGGGAGGAGGACCGCGACGTCGGTCCGGGTCGGGACGAACCGCTCGATCACCCGGTCGGCGAACCGCCGGATCTCGGCCCGGTTCTGCGACTCGGCGGTGTTCGCCCGCATCGGCACCGCCCGCGCCACCGGGAGGGAGCGCTCCATGAAGGCGTAGTTCCGGTCGAGGAACCGGAGGATCCCCACCTGCGCGGCGTCCGCACGGCACCGGGACTCCATCAGCTCACGGAGCCGTCCGGCCTCGATGTAGTGCCGAACAAGGGCGATCTCGCGGTCGAGCGCGAGGCGGTTGTGCCGGACGAGATCGCCCTCCCGGCAGCCCTCGCACCCGCAGACCCCGGTCTCCATCAGCGAGGCCGGAAACTCGCCTTCGGAGAGGCAGAACTTCTTCTGCGCCGAGGCGAGGTCGACGGCCCGGTAGTCGAAGAGGTCGAACCCCGAGTAGATGAGGAGGCAGGCGGTCGAGGGGAGCGCCGAGGCCGGGGCGTACCACGCGGTGTCCGGGGGGACGCTCTCTTTTAAGTCCGCAAGCCATCCCGCGTAGTTCCGGGGGTTCCTGAGTGCCGTATGCCAGTTTGCGACCAGGGCGCAGTCGCCGGACTCCGCCGCCGGCTCTGCAAGCGGGTGGACGGCCACCGGCTGCCCTTTGCCGGGGGAGAAGTAGTCGCGGACGAACCCCTCGTCTGCGGAGAGGGGAACGTTTGATGCGGCACGCTCGCGGAGTGCGGGGAAGATGCCGTCCGTGTCGAGGGCGGCGGGGAGGGAGACCATCGTCTCTCCCTCTTCATAGACCCCTATCCGCGCAAGGCCGTCGCGTTTCTGCGCCTCATATCTGCTCACGGTACACCTCCGCGTCGGGGACCTCTTCGAGGACGAGGCGCACCCACTCTTCACCGCACCGGACGGCAAACCGGCTCTCCGGGTGGGCCTCCATCAGGGCCCGGATCCCGGCGCACCCCGACCGGACCATATCGTCGTCCCACTCAGGGACCTCGCTCTGGCCGACCGGGAAGGTCTCCGCGAGTTCCGTGGGGTAAGGCCCGAAGGGGGGCTTGAAGTTCAGGACGGTATCGAACCCCGGAACCTCCCGGCCGTCGAACGAGACCAGCACCTTCTCACCGAGCCTGATACGCGGAATGACCTCCTGGTAGCGGAGCACCTCCGTTCTCCGGCAGCTCTCCGAGCCCCGGTAGAAGAACCTGCGCTTGGAGACCGGGTCGTCGCGTTCGAGTTCCGCAACGTGGGCGAGGAGTTCCCGGTAGCCGTCGAGCAGGCGCGGGTGGCTCCGGCACCGCTCGTCGACGAGCTCCCAGAGGGTCCCGTCCTGAATCGCCTGCCGGATGCGGGCGATCTCCGCGAGGGTGACGTGGAGGTTGTGAAGAGCGAGCAGCCGCTCGCGGTCTTTGGACTGCCGGAGTTCGTCGGC
>DALN01000055.1:4276-7678 GCA_002499455.1 Methanoculleus sp. UBA77
TAGCGCCCCTCCCGGGCAAAGAGGGCGTATGCAGCCGAGTCGAAGAGATCGCAGCCCATGGCGACGGCGAGGGCGAACATCGACGGGTGGCCCGCACCGAAGAGGTGGACGGCGGTCGCCGGGGAGAGGCCGCGTTTGGCCGCGAGGACGACCTGAACGAGGTCCTTGTAGCGGTAACTCTCCATCAGCGGCACCACGGCCCCGACCGGGCAGAAGGCGAACCCGAACTCCTGGACGGCACGTCCGGCCTCCTCGCGGAGGTCGGTGAAGATCCCGCCCTGCACCGGCCCGACGATGTTCGCGTCGGGGAAGAGTTCCCGGGCCTCCCTGATCCTGTCCATCGTGGTTGCGAGCTCCCGCTCGGCCCGCTCCCGGCCCGCGTCCGGCGGGGTGGGGATGTCCAGGGGGACGATGATGTCGCTGCCTATCGCCTGCTGGAACTCGAGCGTATCGCGGTTGCTCACCTCGACCTCGCCGTAGACGGAGAGCTGGAACGAGCCGGAGTCGGTCATGATGGCGCCGTCGAAGTCGAGGACCTTATGAAGCCCTTCCGCAAGCGCCCGGTCGCGGTACTCCGTGCTCCGCCTGAAGATGTAGGCGTTCGTGATCAGGGCTTCGACACCCATTTCCTGCATCTCGCGGGGGGTGACGAGGGGGAGGTGCGGGTTGACGACGGGGAGGAGTGCGGGCGTCCTGACCGTCTTCCCGTTCACCCTGAGTTTCCCGACTCTTCCCGCGATATCCTTGTGTATGACTTCAAACGTAATTGCCATTCGGGTTAAACCGCCTTTTCTTCGAATATCTGACCCTCGAACGTCAGCACGGCGACGTCTTCGCGCCTCCAGCACCCGGGCCGGAGCCCCGCCTTGACGCAGGTCTGGTCGAGGAACTCCCGGCTGCTCCAGCCGTACTCGGCCGGGACCTGCGGGAGGAGGAGACCCCCGGTGCCGAGGCCGCTGACGATCAGGCCGTGTCGCCCGACCTCGACGCAGCCGGGCCGTTCTTCCGGCGGGCAGTCGAGCGGCCGGGGCTCGGTGAGCACCGTCACCTCGAGATCGATATCGGCCAGTTCCGACCGCGAGACCGGGGGGAACCGGGGATCCTCAAGGGCTGCCGAGACCGCTGCCTCGACGATCGCCTCGCCGAGCGGTTTTATCGGGTATGGGAGGCCGATGCATCCGCGGAGACATCCCTGCCGCTTGATCGTGACGAAGACGCCGCGTCTCTCGCGAAAGACCGCCGGGAGATCGGGCGGTGCCGCCCGTTCACCGTTGAGAGTCTTCTCGATAGCGCTCCGTGCCAGACGAACTGCCGTCCTGCCTTCTTCCGGGGTCAGCATTGCCATCAAAATGGGTCGTATGATGTTGAATACTTTTAGTCTTCCGGAGAAGAGGAGGCAATGCCGCCGCCGGCATCGCCTGCGGGGGCTGCGGCCTGCCCGGTGATCGAGCAGGGCCTCTCGCCCGGAAGGCGTATCCTGACTGTCGGGGTCTCCCCGGCAGGGATGGCCCGATCGAGATGGATCCGGATTGCACACTCCTCTCCGGGCTGCAGAGGCATACTGCCGTCGCCGTTGCGGGGCAGTGCAGCCGTCCATGTTCCCGGCCCGGAGAGGGAACCCCCGGACCGGGTGAGAATCTCAAGGTAGTCCCCTGCCATCACCGTCACGGTAGCCCGGGAGAGGTCGACGTTATCCTCTCCGGTATTGACGATGACGAAGGTCAGGGTGTCGGTGTAGATCCCGGAGAGTCCCGGAACCGACGAATACCCCGTTACCCCCCCGACCTGCGCAAGGCACGTCTCGCCTGCGGCCAGGACCGGGTATGCACCTGTGCCGGTCGGGCTCCCGCCCCCCATAGCGCTTGCCCCGATCGAGACAAACGAGAACAGAGTTGTAACGGCAACAAAGACCACGAAAATTGCCGCCAGCTCCAGCTGTGTAGATACCTCACTCCCCCCCATGGTTGTAACGCCAGTGGTAAGAACTGGAATCAGGTATTTAAATTTATCCGGGGCAGTGGTGATCTGCGCGGACGGTCCGGGGGCCGTCGTCAAAGCCCGCAGCGCGGGGTGGCGGAGGAAGGGGTTGGGGGGGTACCCGTAGTGATTTATATTCTTTGGGCCAAATATTATATGGGAGAGGGAGAGTGCGGCCGACGGTGGCACATGCCTTGTGCTGCTGAGGAAAGTCCTCCCACCGGCCAGACACGCAGCCGCATGCAAGTGCGGGTGGCGAGAGTCACGGCAATGACACAGAAACGACACGGCCCGCCGTCAGTGATGAAACGACCGAGTCCCCTCTTCGGGGACGAGTCGCGCGGGTTTCCGCGCACCTCGTTGAACGTAGCGGCGGGATACGATGAAACGGTGAATCCCTGCGGGTGCAAGCCAGAATAGGGCAGATGGATAGTCTGGTATCCGCCCAGGTATGGCGCTCAGCTGAATGCCGCACAGAACAGAAGGAGGCTTACTCCTCCCACTCCTGCTATCGCGAAACTCTCTTCTCTATCAGCCTTCCGCCCGCGGTTTGAGTTCGATCTCTTCAAACGTCACGACATGGGAGTCAAAGACGTCGCCCCGCTCGTTTACGAAGAGCTGGACGAAGACCTCCGCAGGCCCGTTCTCCATGGAGACGACATCCCCATGCTCTGCCCGGACCTCGAAACCGAGTGATTCCAGTTCGCCCTGGACGGCGTCGCGGGTGTAATAGGTCGAGAGGATGTCCCTGATCTTTGCGAGAACCCTCTGCTGCTCGTCACTGTTTACGGCCATACCCTCCGATGCAACCCGTGCCATATTAATCTCTCCGGGGAGGGTGCAGGCAAACGTATAAGTGAAAAAATTACCAATGGTAATAATATGGAGATCCCCACCCCGGCCGAACTGCGGGAGAAACGGATTCGTATGGGCTTAAAACAGGCAGATGTAGCCCGTATGGCTGGAATCAGTCAGTCCATGGTCGCGCGGATCGAGGCAGGCAGTGTGGACCCGAGGGTGAGTACGCTCGCAAAGATCGTGGAAGTCCTTCAGGCCGCGGAGCAATCGGGGATAACGGCGGCCGATGTGATGAGCGCTCCGGTGCTCTCCGTCGCCCCTGACGAGCCCGTAAGCCGCGCCGTCGAGATCATGGGCCAGAACGGCATATCCCAGCTGCCGGTGCTCGATAGCGGGGTCCCTATCGGATGCATCTCCGAATCTGCTATCATGAGCGCAATGGAAGACGGGGGATTTCACCAGACGCACCGGAGACTGGTGAGAGATTATATGGAGCCGGGTTTCCCGACGGTCCCCCCGACGGCACCCGTCGATACGGTCGTCCACCTCCTGCACCACAACCACGCCATCATCGTGCTCGAGAAAGGGAAGGTGCAGGGTGTCATCACCAAGCACGACCTGATATCG
>DALN01000029.1:0-328 GCA_002499455.1 Methanoculleus sp. UBA77
GCGATGCCGCCGCCGAAGAGGAGGAGGATACCCCAGGGGATCTTCACCGCCCACTCCCAGTTCATGGTGAAGACGCCCTTCTTTGCGTCGATCGGGAGGAGGAAGAGGAGGAGTGCCCCGAATATCGCGATGGTCGAGTCCTTGATGCCGGGGAAGATCATGTCGAGGCCGGGGATGACGACCCCGCCGATCTCCTTGGTCTGCTCAAATATCCACGCGAGGGCAGTCAGTGTGAAGACGATCAGCGTCCATCGCTCGCCTTTCGAGATCGGGCCGAGTTTCGCGAGCTCCGACCGGATGATCCCCCGGGCGCTGGGGAGAGTTGCGG
>DALN01000029.1:456-2436 GCA_002499455.1 Methanoculleus sp. UBA77
GAGATGATCAGGCAGCGCGCGAGCGACTGTTCTTCCCCTTCGAGCAGCTCAAGCTCCCGGTCGGTGCCGGGCATGATCGTCAGGATGATCGCGACCGCGATCGGGATCATCATCATGGCAGTCGCGGTGTTCGAGATCCACATCGAGATGAAGCCGGTGGCGAGCATGAACCCGAGCACCAGGCGGCGCGGGCTTGTCCCCACGACCCGGATGATATGGAGCGCGATCCGCCGGTGCAGGTTCCACCGCTGCATCGACATCGCGATGATAAATCCGCCGAGGAAGAGGAAGATGACCTCGTTGCCGTAGGACTCGGCTACCTTCACCGGGGAGAGGACGCCGAGCGCCGGGAAGAGGACCAGCGGGAGGAGGGCGGTCGCCTCGAGGGGAATGACGCCCGTGACCCAGAAGAGGATCATCAGGACGGTGACTGCCGCAACGGCCTTCGCCTCAGGCGCAAGTATGCCGGGATCGATGGGGATCGCCAGGATCGCCAGGAAAATAAGAAANNGATGCAACGATAAAGGCGACCTTTTTCATCATCAAATCTGGGGGAAGAAATTATTTAAGGGTGCGGAATTGAAATCGCACCCGCCCGGATGCACCACAACCCCGGAGAAGCCCCGCCGGACCGTGCACCGGCGGCGCCGTGCCGCACCAAGATATATCAGCAGAATCAGCACACGGGATATCATGAGACCAGAGTGGATTCGCAGGCGAGGTCTCGCCATCCTCCTCGCCTTCTGCCTTCTTGCCCTCTGTGCCGGAGAGGCCGGGGCCCGTGGACCGGCGATCAACGATATCCAGCCCTATGACACCATTTTTGTCTACGAGGAGGGGCTCGATCTCACGCAGCTCCGGAACGCGACGACGAACAACCCCATCACGGCACTCCAGAAGTACCAGCGCGATGATCCCGCGCAGGGGGTCATGAAGAGTATCCCGGTCGCCGACGACACCGACTTCGAGGTTCAGGATTTCCTGGTGAACGGGGAGTTCGGGACCTACCACGCCTACAACCCCCAGGACGGGGCGACGGCCCTCATCTTCATCCGCGAGCCGCAGATCTT
This sequence comes from Methanoculleus sp. UBA77, assembly GCA_002499455.1. GTDB lineage: Archaea > Halobacteriota > Methanomicrobia > Methanomicrobiales > Methanoculleaceae > Methanoculleus. The sequence goes on from DALN01000029.1 coordinate 1,527, forward strand.
CCTTGATGTGGTGCTCGCAAACCCCAACCACAACGAGCTCCTGACCGGGCTCACCGTCTCGCCGAACACCCGGATTGCGTTCAGGATAGCCTCTCCCGACGTCGGGGCCTTCTACCAGGCAGGCGGCGTCTACCCGGCGACAGTCGATCTCGTGCTCACGACGCCGGGCGGTGCGGAGACCACCCTCATCAGCGGGGTCAGCTTTGCCGGGCTGAACGTCAGCTCGACCCGGTTCTACACCGACGACCCGGGAAGACCCGGCGCAATCCCGCTCTCCGGTATCGGGGGACCGGGGACCTACACCGTCCGGGCCGTCTGGAGGACGCCGGCAGCCTTCGACGCCTACGCCCCCGACTCTGAGAGTGTGACGTTCACGGTCGGGAACCGTGTCGGTGTCGACACCACCCCGACGCCCACCGCGACCGTGACGCCCACGCAGACACCGACCACGGCCCCGACGACCTCGCCCACGACCGCGGCGACGCCGACCGTGACGGCAACGCCGGTCCCGACCACGACCGCAACAACGGTGCCGATAACCAGCCCCCCGACGACCGCGGCCCCGCTGCCGGTCGCAGCAGTCATCACCGCACTCGGCTGCGCCGTCATCCTCGCCGGCAGGCGCCGGTAGAAGAGATCAGCAGAACCGGCAACCGCAGCCGGTCCCGACCCGGATCCGGCGGAGGGCGTCGGCCGTCCACTTCACGACGCCCGCATCACCGTCCTCGAGCGCCCGCATGAGCGCCGGGACCGCCCGGACGTCCCGGATCATTCCGAGGGTGTAGGCCGCCCACATCCGGAGGCGGGGATCGGGGTCCTCGAGCGCCGAAAAGAGAGCCGGCAGGGCGGCCGGGCCGAGGGCGGCAAGCGATGCCGCCGCGGCCATCCGGTCGGCGCTCGTGCCGTCACG
>DALN01000029.1:2446-6939 GCA_002499455.1 Methanoculleus sp. UBA77
TCCTGCCCGGCAAAGATCTCGTCGAGGCCCACGTAGATGGGGAAGACCTCATGCACGCCCGCGAGCAGGAAGACCTGGTAGACCTCGGGCCGGACCGAGCAGAGGGCCAGGTCCCCGTCCGTCTTCCGCAGGTCGCGGAACTTCCCGAGCAGCACTCGAAGGCCGCTGCTGCTCATGTATGCCGCCTTCTCGAGGTTCACGAGCACCTTTCGCCCGCCGCGCGCCAGCACCCCGGAGATCGCCTTATCCAGGCGTTCCGCCGATTCCGCATCGATTCTGCCGTCCACCGATACGATTGCCGTATCGTCCCGCTCGCTGACCGAAACGTCCATGGTTCAATTCTTATCGCGGCAAGTGAAAAACAGCTCGTTTTGCGTCAGACAGAAGGCTGCAAAGAAAAAGGGTTAGTGGTTCTGCCGGTAGAGTTCCCAGGCGTCGACCGCGATGCCGTTCGCGAGGATGCAGACACCATACTCGCTCCCGTCGGGGTTCTTCCGGGTCTCGTAGGTGTAGCCCTGCTCGNNCGGCGTCCCCCACTGCTGGATGGTCACGGTCTCGCGGAGGACTTCGCCGGCGAAGGTGATCCGCATCCCGTCGACCCGGTACCTCTCGTCAAGACCGAAGGGAAGGTACCGCTCGCCGCCGTCGGTGACGATCCCGTAAAACCCGCCCTCGAGATCGATGTAGGTGACCGTCCCGGTCTCGGCAACGAACGTAGCGTTGCCTGCCGTATCGATGGCGAGGACCTCCACGGGCGTGCCCCACTGCTGGATGGTCATGGTGTTCTCCAGAACCTGCGCGACGAAGGTGACGTTCGTGCCGTCGACCTCGAAGGTTTTGTTCAGGTTGAGCGGGAGGTAGTGCCGGCCGCCGTCGGTGACGAGCCCGTAGAACCCGCCCTCGAGGTCGACGTAGGTGACCGTGGCGTTTCCGGCGACGAGCACGACGCCGTCAGTCCGCTCGATGGAGCGGACCTCCACCGGGGTTCCCCACATCTGGATCCCCGCCCCGCCGTCAACCACGTCGGCGCTGAAGGAGACCCGGATACCGTCGGTCCGGTACTCCGCCGGGAGGTCCTGCGGGAGGAATCGCCGGCCGTCATCGGTGACGAGGCCGTAGAACCCGCCTTCGAGGTCAACATACGTGACCGTGGCGTTCGCCGCAACCGTGCGGCGGGTATCGGTCTTCTCGATCTCGACGAGCTCGATCGGCGTTCCCCGCTGCTGGATGGTCACGGTATCTGTCAGGATATCGGCGACGAACCGGACCTGCAGGCCGTCCTGCCGGAACTCTTCAGGGAGGTTTACGGGGAGGTAGCGTCCGCCGCCGGCGGTGATCCCGTAGAACCCGCCCTCGAGATCGACGTAGGTGATCGTGCCGTTCCCGGAGATACGGTCGGAAGGCTCGTCCTCTCCCCCGGCGGCCAGGCACCCGCAGGCGATGACGGCCCCAAGAAGCGTGATGAGGATGACCGGATAGCTCGGATGTGCTCGCGTCATAGGCATCAACAGGGATACATTCTCCCGCGAAAGGTAAGTAGATTGCCTTAACTACGAAGGGATTCGGACCTATCGGCCGGAAGGGGCCGTGTGCCAGCCGGGAGAACAGGGGCTACATTCTGCGGCTGTCCGGGTGCAGTGACGAGCGCTGGAGGCTGTGTTGTAGTCTCACGCTAAGAACGATGCTCCAGAGCGCGACTGCCAGGACGGCAGGAGCGTGAGCACCTTCAGGTGCGAGGAGCGGAGTTGGAGTACCGAAGATGCGATTCGCGAAGATCGCGAGTACCGATTAATCTTCCTTCCCTTCGCGTTCTTCGCGGCTTCGCGTGAGCTTGACGACAGGGGCACTAACGAAGTCGCACGCGAAGGCGCGAAGCCGCGAAGTGCGATTTCTCCTGGGGAGAAGGAGTTCGAGAAGACGAGATCTTTGAATAACGACGCTCTTACGGGGCTGAGTTCGAGGACCAACAGGTGTAAATGAGAGGGAAAGGGGAGCGTCAGCGCCCCCCGACGCCGCCGCCGCCGAAGCCGCCGCCGCCTCCAAACGACCCTCCGCCACCGAAACCGCCGCCACCGCCGCTCGAGGGCGGGGAGAAGAGGACGATCGGGGCAAAGATCACCGGCATGTTCGAGTAGAGCGGCATGCCGACGTCCGGGAGGCTGACGTTTAAGTTCTTCATCGCCTGCTCGACCTTATCGCCGAGGCCGAGCGCGGTCCCGTAGACCAACCACTCCCCCCACATCGAGAGGTCGGCGGGCGAGTACTGCCGGATCAGGGCAAGGTCCGAGAGGAAGTAGGCAAACGCATCCCACTCGAGTTTCTCCTTGTAGTGGTCATCCTTCCAGATCCCGAAGAGGGTCGAGGGGAAGAGGGCGGCGATCCCGACCTGGACCGCGACGATGAACGAGAGGACGCCGGCCGGGATGAGGAGGTAGGCCGCCCACGGTGCGAGGATGAAGGCGAGGATCGCAAGCCCGCAGGGGATGGCGCCGAGGAAGAGGAGCGGGAGGACGAGCTCCCGGCCGTCGCGGATATACTGCCGTGAGAGGGTGGTGTCCACGCTTTTGGTCAGGGCGGCGAGCGACTGCTGGTACTGCAGGATCCGGTGCTGGTAGCCGGGGCTGCGCCGGGCGGTCTCGGCGAACGCCGCAAGTTCGGCGGTATCCACGACATGGTCGTCGGCGACGTTCGCGAGGAAGTTGAGGACCCGCTGCTCGTAGGGGTCGGTCGACTCCCCGGAGACGATCCGGACCGTGACCCCGCCGCCCTCCGGCTTCTCGGTCACGACGATCTTTCCCTGCCGGTGCAGGTCGAGGACCGTCGCGTAGAACCCGTTGTCGTCGAACTCAAGGGCGTCGCCCTTGAAGAGGAGGTTCACCTGCCAGGGTTTGAGCGCGGTGTTCGGCGTGAAGCTCAGGTACTCCGGGACCGTGAACGGTTTCTCCCGCCCATAGCGGAGATACACGCCGAGGAGGATGAACGGCATCAAGAGGGCGAGAAGGACCGCAAGGCCGTAGAGGAGACTCGCCGCTCCATACAGGACGGGAGACCAGCGGTTCGCGTCGGCCGCCTGCTGCCGTACGTCGGGGACGAACTGCGGGAAGCCGTCGATCCCGTCCATGAACGCCGGGTCGAGGACCATCTCGACGTTCAGGGAGTCGTCCTGCTCGGCGCTCCCCGTGATGATGACGGCATCTGCCGTCCGCTCGATCTCGAGGGTCGGGGGATGGGTGTAGACCTCCTCGATCTGCCCGGCAAACGGCAGGGTGATCCGGAGGTTCCGGTAAGGCACGTGCTCGTCGACGAGCCGGAGATTCAGGTGCGCCCATTCATCGTCGTGCTCGATCGGGGGGCGGACCCGGTAGTGATACTCCACGGTGTAGGTTCCCGGGGTGAAATAGTCCGGGTTGTAGATGCCGACCTCGCTCGTGAAGGCAAGATCCCGGATCGCCGCAAGGTCCGAAGGGGTGGGGTCCCCGGCGGCCGTCCGCACCTCGCCCTCAGCGTCCCTGACGTAACCGATGGTTCCGGGCGGAGCGGTCATCCGTAAAAACTCAATGTGCGGCCGGTCGATGGCCGCAAACGTGAGCGGGTCCTCCCAGTAGCGGAAGAGCATCCGGTACTCCCCGGCCGCCCGGACGTCGTAGGTATAGCGCTCGATGAAGGTCCCGTTCTCGTAGAAGACGGCGTCGTAATTCTGGACCTCGAGGTCGCCCCGGAAGAGGCCGGGGAGGGCTGCCGCTCCTGCGACCGCCAGCACCCCGACAAAAAGGGTGATGGCAACGAGGACGATGATCTGCTGCCGTTCACTCATACCCATGGTTCATCAGAACGCAATCGTCGGGGTGCGCTCGATCTCCTCGCCGAACTCGAGGTACTGCAGCTTCGTAAAGCCCATGACCCCGGCGACCAGGTTCGAGGGGATCGTGTCGGTCATGGTGTTGTACTGCTGGGCGATGTTGTTGTAGGTGTAGCGGTGCCGGGCGATCTCGTCCTCGACGCCTCTCACGGCGCCCATCAGTTCCTTCACCGTCTGGGAGGTCTTGAGGTCGGGGTAGTTCTCGGCGACAGCGATGAGCCGGCCGAGCATCGACCGGGACTCGCGATCGAGTTCGTTCAGGTCGCCGGGACCGGCGCTGCCGACGCGGGCCCGCATCGCGGTCACATTGGTCAGTGTCTCCTTCTCGAAGGCCGCATAACTCTTCACCGCGCCAAGGAGCTGCTCGATCATATCCAGCCGCTTCTTCATGGCGACCTTCACCTGGCCGAGCGTCGCCTCGGCGGAGTTCTTGAGCGAGAAGAACCGGTTGTATATGCCGACGGCAAACGCGACGATGCCGATGACCACCAGCACCACCACGGCGATAAGGACAAGGGAGATGATATCCACCAAGGTTGTCACCACTACTCTATGTGCCCTGCGGCGTATTTAAGGAATGACCCGTTCGTCGGCCGGGCTCCTCCGCGATCTCTTCCCCGGAGCTCACCATTGC
>DALN01000026.1:0-733 GCA_002499455.1 Methanoculleus sp. UBA77
TCGATTCGTCCCCCTTCGGGGTCGCGCTCATCGATCAGGAGAGGAGGTTCGTCTATGTCAACCAGCGATTCGTGGAGATCTTCGGCTATGGTCCGGATGAGGCGCCCACGGTCGCTGATTGGACCCGGCTGATCTTCCCGGACGAAGCGGTCTGGGAGGAAGCCCTCCGTACCTGGCGGTCGGATCTCGACCGTTCGGTCCCGGGCCAGGTCCGGCCCCGGACGTTTAAGGTCCAGTGCCGGGACGGATCCAGGAAAACGGTTCTTTCCCGCTTCGTAACGCTCTGCGACGGGACAGAGTACTCGACCTGCGAGGATATCACCGAGGAGGCACGGGCCTACCAGATCCTGGTCGCGGATATCGCCAACCTGCGGCGGCGGGAGCAGGAGCTGCTCCTCAAAGACCGGGCGATCGCCTGCACCCAGCGGGCGGTTGCACTCCTCACCCCGGACGGGGTGGTGACCTACGCAAACGCCGCATACCTCGCCCTCTGGGGTTACCCGACCGCAGAGGGGGTGCAGGGCTCCGACTTCTCCCGGTTCTGGGAGCGGCCGGAGAAGATCCGGGAGATCGTCCGGACAGTCCTCGATGGCGGGAGCTGGCATGGTGAGGAGACCGGCGTCCGGAGCGACGGTGAGAGGTTCCGGGTGGACCTTCTCGGGACACCGATCGTCAACGAAAACGGCAGGGTGCTCGGCATGATGGCGGCGGCGACTGCCCGAAGGGCAGGAGC
>DALN01000026.1:768-19370 GCA_002499455.1 Methanoculleus sp. UBA77
GCGAAGCGTTTCTGAGTGGCGACGCACCGACCACCCAAAAGAGGTATAAATACCTATGCCCGGCAGAGCCGTTCCGCGCTATTGCACAGCGGATCTGGTTCGTAAAGGCTTATCGTAGTCCCGGAACATCCCGCATCCATACAGGGGGTAAAGAGATGCAGAAGACCATCGAGAAAGCAGAGGGAAAGGAAGGAGAGACGCCGCAGGTCCGGGAGCTGATGCACGCCATGCTCAACGCCGACACCTACTCCAGCCTGCAGGCCGTCAGCGCTCTCGGCGCCATCGGGGCGCCGGCGGTCGGGCCGCTGGTGCAGGCCCTGCTCGCCGTCGAGAGCGATGCACGCTGGACCGTGGCGATGGCACTCGCCCGGACCGGGGCCGAAGCGGTGGAGCCGCTCATCGGGGTCGTGCTCGTCGCGGACGACGAGATCAAGAACCCGGCAATCTGGGCGCTCGCCGAGATCGGCGATCCGCGGGCGGTCGAACCCCTCGTCGGCACCCTCAGGACCAGCCGGTCCGAGTGCTGCCGGGCCCTGACCGCCGCGGCCCTGCTGAAACTGGGTGATCCGGCGGGCATCGCCGAGGTCGAGAAGACGTTCGATCTGCTCGGTGGGGAGTTCAAAGGCCTCGCCATGGAGGCTCTCGAGGGGACGTGAAGGCCCCTCCACCGGAACAAACCTCTTTTTTGCCGCCCCTGAGGCGGGACAGATGCGAAACTACAAATAGCGCCGTAAATCAAGAGATCAGTATGCAAGGGCGCCATATCCTGCTCGTCGTCCTCCTTTTCACCGCCATCGTTGCCGGGGGCTGTACGGCGCCGGACGAGATCGCGAACGCCGAATCAGCCACCCCACCTCCGTCACCGGCGCCGACGGAGGTGCAGCCGCCGGAGGCCGTCCCGGCGCCCACCCCCGCCGCGCCAGTCCGGGCGAACACGGCCGCCGGGCCGCTGAAACTGGAGTTCGTCGACCCGCGGACCTACCATATCCCGACGCCGACGCCCACGATCGCGATGACAAGACAGCCCGACGACCTCCGGGTCTCGGAGAAGATGGTGGAGTACGCAAAGGCAACCATCGACTATCCTCCCGGCGTTCTCGCCACCGAAGCCTACCACATCCCCTTCCCCTACTGGGAGCTCGGCCTGAGCGCGACCACGATAGATGAGCATCCCTGGCTCTCGGTGGAGATCTACGAGAAGGACGACCCCAACAGAGCCGTCCAGATGATCCAGTTCTTCCAGTTTGAGAGAGCGCATGCCGGGAACGCGACCAGGGGAAGTACTCCCACGTGGAACAGCACGGCGGATAGCGGAAAGTCGTTCACCATCCGGGAAGGTTACGGCGACTTTTACTTCATCGCCCGATCGGGAGCGCTGAAATCACTCAGCCTCACCATCAGGGTCCCGGACAAGTACCTCGTCTAGGCCGGAGGAGGGGTCTCCCCCGCCTCCGCGGCCCGGAGCTCCCGTTCGTAGTCGGCTATCGCGGCCGCGTATTCCCTCCACGCTTCGTCCGCTCTCTTGAGCGTGTCTGTTGCCGCCGTATACTCCTTGATATCGTAGGCCGCGGCGGCCGAGGACCAGAGGGAGAAGGCGCGGTTCAGGTTATCGAGCGCCCGGATGTAGGCCGACTGTGCTCCGGTGTATGCTTCCGGGACCGTATCAGCACCGATCACCTGCCGGTGGTAGGCCGTGACCGCCCTCCCGTAGTCCCCGATGGCGGCGAGCTCCCGCATGGAGGCATCTGCCCCGGCAGGGGCCGGATTCTTCGGCACGGAACGCATGTGAGCCGAGATCTTCTCGTAGACCCGGGAGAGATCGCTCTCGGACGCCGCGATGTGGTTCGCGAACGTCGCAACCTGCTGCTCTTTTGCGTGCTCGGTAAAAAGCGTCCACCCGATGAAGGCAGCAGCGATCACGGCAACCGCCGCCCCGGCGGCGATGAGCGCCTGCCGCCGGCTGACCGCGATCGCGGGAAGCCGCGGGAGTGCCGGAAGTTTCGGGATCTGGATATCCATGGTCTTCACCCTCCTCCCGCCGGCAGCCCGGCCGGGCGGATGCGATACTCGGCGGGTGTGGGGAGGTAGCGGAGCGGGCTGATCTCCGGTCTCCTGGACTTCACGACCTCGAGGCCCGTGCCGTCGGCATCCCCGATGGGGTACGGTTTCCCCCAGGATGTCCTGTTTCCCGTGGCGAACGTGAGGTAACCTGTCCCCTCGACGTAGTAGTAGTGCTTCCCTTCATACTCGAAATATCTCGGCGTATACTTCGCGTAGTAGGGATTGAACTCGTCCATCCGGATGCCGAGCGCCATATGGCCCGGCGTCAACCCGTCGCCCCGGTACCTCAGCAGCACCGTATCGTAGCCGAGGGCGTCGATGAGTCCCGCCATCAGGATGGATGCATCCTCGCAGTCGCCCTTCCCGTCGACGAGCATCTCAACAGGGTATTTCTGGTATTCAACGTCGACCCCCGCGTGCCTGGCATACCGCGGGAGCACCCCTTCGATGTATGAGTCCGTACTGTTATCGTACTCATACGGGATCTGCTGGACGAAGAAGACAATGTTCATCAGCCGGTAGTACTCCTCCTCCGGATTGCCGGTCGGCGGCGCGATCCGGCGGGCAAGATCCTTGAGGATCGGCTGGTCGGCCTCGGCGAGCGCGTAGCGTCCATAGGCGAGACGGTCGCTGAACCGTGGGGTCGCACGGTGCTCGAGGAAGAGTGCTTCCGGGACCCGGACCTCCGTCGTATGGACGCCGCCGTCGATCGACGTCCAGCGGAACGTCCGGGTGTAGGCCGGACCGTCCTCCGGATAAGGCGTCGCTGCCGGCACCGCTGCAGGCGGAAGATACGCGGGTGGTGCCGCTCCGGGGATGGAAGGGTCTTCCGGGCCCGGATAGAGCGCGGGTTTCACCACGAGGGCGACGACCAGGATCACGAGTCCGCCCGCAAGAACGCTGATAATGTCCTTCCACTCCATCCCGGGGGTCCTGCCGCGTATCGGCAATAGGATATGAGCCGCGGCCCGCAAAAAAACCTCTCGTGGGCCGGCCCGGTCAGGGCACCCCGATGCCGGAGAGCCAGGCGGAGATGAGCAGCCGCACCTCGTTCTCGCGCCCGAACGCTAACCGGACCCCCCGCGGAGCGCCGGACAGCCGCCCCCCGTCCCGGGCCGGATCGTCAACGGAAGGGAGGCCAGATACTCCGCGTTACCGCATCTTCGGAACAGGGCCCACGGGGCAGACCTCCTCGAGCCCGGCCGTCTGTCTCGCCGGCCCGGCAGCATACATGCAGACCGAGGGGTAGTAGTGCGTGACGTAGTCCTTGAGCATCCGCAACGAGCAGTACTGCGGCGCGATACTCTTTATCGACTCTTTCATCATCCGGACCCACTTGTGCGGGACGTCGTCCATCGTCCGCGAGTAGTAGAGCGGCGCAACCTCGTTCTCGATGAGGTCGTAGAGAGTCTCCGCATCCGCCCGGTTATTTCCGGCGCCATGACCCTCGATACCCCAGCCGTTTCTGCCGTTATACCCTTCGACCCACCAGCCGTCGAGGACGGAGAGGTTCAGCACGCCGTTCATCCCCGCCTTCATGCCGCTCGTCCCGCTCGCCTCCATGAGCGGAATGGGAGTGTTCATCCAGACGTCGACGCCCTGGACCATGTAGCGCGCAAGCTGCTCCCCGTAATCCTCGACGAACGCGATCCGGCCCCCGAACCGTGGATCCTGGGCGTACTGGTAGATCTCCTGCAGGATGCGCTTGCCCCGCTCGTCGGCCGGGTGGGCCTTGCCGGCGAAGATGAACTGCACCGGCCTCCAGCGGTTGTTCACGATCCGGTCGAGCCGGTCCAGGTCCTCGAAGATGAGGTCCGCCCGCTTGTACTCGGCGAACCGGCGGGCAAACCCGATCGTCAGCGCCGAGGTGTCGAGCATGAGCCCTTCGGCCGCGAGATTCGCGGGCTCATCCCGGAGCGTCGCCCATTTAAGGCGTTTTCGCTCCCGGATGCGGGCAAGGAGCTTCATCTTCAGCCACTGGTGCTCGTGCCAGAGTTCCGCGTCCGCGACCTCGTCGACGACCTCCCAGATGGTCGGGTTGTCGTAGTCCTCCCGCCAGTCCGGGTAGACCGAGTCCATATACCGGTCGAAGAGCGCCTCGATCCGGTGGTTCAGCCACGACGGCACGTGGACGCCGTTCGTGATGGCATCGATCGGGATCTGCCCGGCGGGCAGGTCGGGCCAGAGAGGCTGCCACATCTCCCTGGCCACCTCGCCGTGCTTCTGCGAGACGCCGTTGTGGAATCGGCTCATCCTGAGGGCAAAAGCGGTCATGTTGAACCCGGAGCCCGGGTTATGCGGGTCCTCGCCGAGCGCCATGAACTCGTCCCAGGAGAGATTGAGCGACGCACAGTAACCGCGGAAGTACTTCGCCATCAGGTCTTCAGGGAAGACGTCGTGAGCTGCCGGAACCGGGGTGTGGGTGGTGAAGACCGAGGTGCCCCGAACCTGCTCCCGCGCATCTTCGGGCGGCATGCCGGATTCGAGCCGCTCCCGGAACCGCTCGAGAAGGGCGAACGCCGAATGGCCCTCGTTCAAGTGCATCGCCGAGTAGTCCACGCCGAGGGTGTGGAGGACCTTCCGCCCCCCGATGCCGAGCACCAGTTCCTGGCGGAGACGGCACTCGAGCTCCTTTAAGTAGAGACGGTGCGAGATGCTCCGGTTCTCGGGAAGGTTCTCGTCGATGTGGGTATCGAGGAGATAGAGCGGGACGCGCCCGACCTGCACCTTCCATACCGCGACGTAGATCGGCGGATCGATCAGGGGGACCTGGACCACAAGCTGCCGGCCGTCGTCGTCCATCACCCGGAGAACCGGTGCGGCGTCGCGGTCCAGGACCTCCGCGACGTTCTTCTGCCACCCGTTTCCTTCCATGTGCTGGTGGAGGTAACCCTCGGCGTACATGAACCCGACAGCGACCGTCGGCACGCCGAGGTCGCTTGAGGCCTTGACGTGGTCGCCGGCGAGGATGCCGAGCCCCCCCGCGTAGAACGGGAGCGAGTGGTGCAGCCCGAACTCGCTTGAGAGATAGGCGATCGTCAGCGGGACCCGGCCGGGGTAGTGCTGGGCAAACCAGCTCGTCCTCGGCTCCATGTACGCCTGGAACCGGCGCATGATGATATCGTAGCGGCGAAGGTACTCCGGGTTCGACGCCGCCCGTTCGAAGAACCGCGGTGGCGTATCGAGGAGCATCCGGACCGGGTTGTGGCGGCTCATCTTCCACTCCGCCCGGTTCAGCATCTTGAAGAGGACGCTTGCCGAGGAGTGCCAGCTCCACCAGAGGTTGTAGGCGAGGTCGACCAGCCCGGAGATCCGCTCCGGGACGTGGGTGAACCGGTCATAGGGTATCTCCGTCTTCATCGTGACGGGCATTACCTGTCGCACCAGATAAGTGCTTCCATCACCCCGGCCGGTCGGGTAAGCACCGGGTCACCGCCGCTCTTCGCGCTCCATGTACTCGCGGATCTTTCGCTCCTCCCACTCCCTGCCGAAAAACCGGCCGCTGCTGTACGTATTGAACGCATGAATTGCAAGGCCAATCCCCCAGAAGATGGTCACCCAGAAGAACCAGAGCGCTCCGGGGCTGATCACCATGTTGAGGATGAAGAGAAAGACGTTGACGATGATATAGACCGCGAGGTGCGTATAAAACCCCCGGATATCATCGACCCTCCTCCTCGCACGGGCATACCGTTCCTGTTCGTCCATGGTTTCCGGTTAACGGGCCCTGATGTTTATACCTATCTACTTTTTTCGGCGGCATGCCGGCCGTTCGCGGCCGGGTCGGCGTCAGGAAAGGTCCGGGACCTGCATCCGGACACCCCGAGCGGGAAAGGCCGGGTTGATAGGCTGTTTTTGTGAATCCTTTCGTGAGCCGCTTAGAAAGAACAGAAAAGTATTATAACAGCCTGTTGCCGATGTTCATCCATCAAAGGCCCGGAGGAGCGTGGCAGGGATGCGGCAGATGATCGAGGTGGAAGGTCTCAGGAAAGACTACGGCAGCGTCACCGCGGTGAACGGGATATCGTTCTCCGTCGCGGAAGGCGAACTCTTCGGCCTGCTCGGCCCGAACGGGTCGGGGAAGACGACGATGATCCGGATGCTGACGGGACAGATCCCGCCGACGTCCGGGTCGGCCCGGGTGATGGGGCTCGACCCGGCACGGGATCCCATCGGGGTCCGGGGCCTCGTCGGGATCATCCCCGAACAGGAGACTCCGCCAAGCTTCCTGACCGCCGAGGAGTACCTCCACTTCGTGGCCCGGATCCGGAACCTCGATCGCATCGAGGAGCGGTGCGACCGCTGGTTCGACCTGCTGGAGTTCCGGGAGAAGCAGAACGTCCTCTGCAAAGACCTCTCGCGGGGAACCCGGCAGAAGTTGATGTTTGCGCAGGCGTTCCTCCACGAGCCACGGCTCGCCCTCATCGACGAGCCGCTGATCAACCTGGACCCCATCGTCCAGCGGACGGTCAAGGACTTCCTGGAGGATTACGTCCGTAACGGCGGGACCATCCTCATCTCGACCCACATCCTCGAGATCGCCGCCGAGATCTGCGACCGGGTCGCGGTCCTGCACGATGGGAGGCTCCTTTTCTGCGGCAGGACCGGGGACCTTGCCGGGTCCGGCGAGAGCCTCGAACGCTCCTTCCTCGACCTGGTGCGGGGCGATGCCGGTGCCTGACCTCTTTTATGCGATGATGAAGGAGGAGTGGCGGATCCACTCGACGATCTTCGGGAGCGCCGGGTTTGCCTTCTTCCCGGTGGTGGTCGGACTCTTCGCCTTCGCAGGCTCGCTCGCGCTCCCGATCTTTGCCGATACGCTCCCGTATACCGCGATGGCGCTCCTCGCCCTCGCCCTCTTCCTCCTCGCAGGCGTGATGGTGGGGTCGTTCGGGACGATGGGGCGGGAGTTCATGAACCGGCGGTTCGGCCAGGCAAGCCTCGTCGCCTATGCCTCGCGGAGTCTCCCCGTCACGGAACGGCGGATCTTCGCGACGTTCCTCGTGAAGGATACCGTCTACTACATCCTGCTCTACGTCCTCCCCTTTGCGGTGGGGTTCACGGCAGCGACCCCCTTCATCTCCCTTGACCCGGCTCTCGGCCTCCTCGCGCTCGTCTCGCTCGCCCTCGCCTTCCTCACCGGGCTCTCCGTCGTCTGCCTCCTCTCGACCCTCTACGCCCGCTCGGTCCGCCTCCTCGCGGGGGCGGTCGCGGTCCTCGCGATCGTCGGGCTTGCGGTCTTCACGGCCGGGACCGTCCCCGTCTTCCCCCCGTATGCCTTCCTCCTCGACCCGGGACCGGTCCCGCTCTTACTCTCGCTCATCCTCATCCTGGTCCCGGCCGCCGCCTCGGTCCTCCTCGTCACCGTCGACTACCCGGACCGGACGAAGCGGTTTACAAACCGCCTCGACCCCCTCGCAGAGGGGCTCCGTGCCGTCGGGAGCGCACACTTCATCGCGAAAGACGCCCTCGACCTCCTGCGGAGCGAGGGCGGGGCCGGGAAGGTGATCTTCTCGTTCCTCCTCCCCCTCGGCCTCGTCTGGGTCTGCCTCCGGATCCTGATCCGGTTCATCCCGGGTATCGACCCGCTCGTCGTCTTCGCGGTCCTGCTCGGCGTGCTCTCGGCCACCATCTACAACTGGCTGACCGAGTTCGACTCCTTCTCGTCCTACACCTTCCTCCCGGTGAAGGTCTCTGAGGTCATCGATGCGAAACTGAAGAGCTACGCCCTCGCAAACCTCCTCCCGGCCGCAGTGCTCGTGCTCGCGGCGGCGATCTCCGGCGGGGCGGGGACCCTCCCCCCGGCCTTCGCCGCGTTCGTCTCGGTCTCTGCCTACACCCTCGCGGTGACGGTCTACCTCTGCGGCCTCTCCCCGAACGTCATGCTCTACTCCGCCGGGGTCTTCCTCCGCTACATCCTCGCGATAAGCCCGGTGCTCCTCGGCCTGATCTTTGCGTCGCTGTTCGACCCGGCATACGCCTTCGGAAGTCTCCTCCTCGTCCCGGCGGCAGCGCTCCTCCTCTCCCGCGGACGGAGGAGGTGGCAGGCGTGGGAGATGCCGGGGTACTGAGAGGAACTGAAGTTTCCGGGACAGGAATCTAATCTCACGCGAAGGCGCGAAGGCGCGAAGAGAAGGGATGTATGTATCCGAACTTCGCGTTCTTCGCGGCTTCGCGTGAGTTAAAGTCTAGGGACAGTGACACGGCCTCAAAAATACTCAAAGGAAGCCTCCTTCATAAGTTTCGCCGCTCTGCATGAGTCGACAGGGTACGGCAGGGAGAACAGTACACTTTCACCCCCCGCACGGCGTGGCTTTTAGACCCCTGCGGGAGACCCGGGGGGTATGCTGCGAAGGGCGGGTTACATCCAGAGGTGCAGGTGCGCCGCGGTCGATGAGAGGGGAAGATCCTCTCCGATCGTCGAGGTTACGCTTGATGACCGGCGGTTCGGGGTCAGGGTATGGGAACTCCGGCAGGCGCTCGACGGCCTGCGCCCTGCCCGCGTGGAATCGCTCCGCCAGGACTGGGGGCCGGTCCTCGGCGGCACGGCCGGGCACGCGGAGCTCTCCCGGTCCGGGGCGGCGATCTCGGTCACGCTCATGACCGGGGAGCGCTACACGGTGCCGGCGGCGGCGGTCCGGGCGGTCCTCGCACGTGCCGCCGGGTTCGCCCCCGTCGCGGCGGTCCTTCCTGCCGGCGGCCCCGCTATGCGGCGGCGGGCCTCCGTCACCGGCTAATGCCGGCCTCGCGGATAGCGGCCTCCCCGGCGTCGCGGAACGCCCGTCCGACGTTCCCCGGACCGAGGAGCACCCCNNCCCGGCCGGCCGACCTCGCCGTCGTTCTTGAACTCCGTCGCGGAGCCGCACCGGAGGGCGGCGCAGTGGTGGGCGGCCTTCCGGTAGGCCTCCCGGTGCCCGGCAAGGACCGGCGCGAGATCCTCCGGCCCTTCGACCCGGTAGAGGTGGGCGTGGAACCGGGACCGCCGGACCTCGAGCGTTGCCGCGCCGAGTGGTTCTGCGGTCATGCGGCCACCCGCCCCCTCGCATACTCCTCCCAGTGCGCCTCGATAAAGCCCCGGAACCCCCGGCCGGGTTTGTATGGCGGGTATATCCGGCGGTAGGCCTCCTCGGCGGCGGCGAGGCTCTCCGTCGGGAGGGTGTCGGTGTAGGCCGCGAGGTAGAGGAGCCCGATCGACGCCGATCGCGAGATCCCGAACCCGCAGTGGACCAGCACCGGCCGGCCGGCCGCGAGGCACCGGTCGATGAAGGAGAGGGCGGCATCGATCGCCTCCTTCGGAACGTCCGCGGGATCTCTCGTGTCGACCAGGTTGAGCATCAGCCGGTTCCCCCGCCGGGCGACCAGGCGTTCGGGATGGTCCGGCGGCACCGTCCCGACGGGCGAGTAGGTGACGGCCAGGCAGTGGTAGGGGCTCCGGCAGGCGTGCACCACGCACCAGGTCTCGTGGGTCTCCACGGTGACCTCGTAATCCTCCTGCGTCCCGACATAGAGGTTCGGATATATCTCGATCATGCTTCCCTCACCGCCTCTCGAGCGCATACGCCGCCGCGCCGAGGAGCGGCGCCCGCCCTTCGAGCCCCGAGACGACGATCCGGGGGAGGGCGAGGTAGCGGTCGATGCAGGGCTCCATGTACCGGATCACGAGGTCCCCGTGGTAGCGGGCGATCGGCCCGTCGAGCACGATCACGTCGGGGTTGTAGGCGACGATGACCGTCGAGACCCCGCGGGCGTTCACCTCACCGAGCGCCTCCATGAAGGCGAGGGCGACCGGGTCCTCCTCGCGTGCCGCCGCAAAGATCGCCCGGGTGGAGAGGGTATCGAAGGCGACGTCCCGGATACCCGCCTCCGCCCGCCAGGCCGCAAAGAACGCAGGGATGTTCTTCCCGGAGGCGCAGGCCTCCCAGTGGCCCTTATAGCCGCAGCCGCAGGTGAGGTTGTAGCGGGCATCGACGGGGATGTGCCCGATCTCCCCGGCGTTCCCGTCCGCCCCGAGCAGGAGGCGGCCGTTCACCACCGCACCGCCGCCGATGCCGGTGGAGAGGGTGATGTAGGCGACGTTATCGGAGCCGCGGGCGGCGCCCGCCCACCGCTCGCCGAGGACGCCGGCCCGGGCGTCGTTGATCAGGGCGACCGGGAGATCGAACCGCCCGGCAAGCGGGCCGGTGATCTCCACGACCGGGAAGGCGATGTTCGGGGAGTTCGTGACCCACCCGCGATGGAGGTCCAGCGGGCCGGCGGCCGCGACGCCGATCGCCGCGACATCCTTTCCCTCCGGCAGAGCGAGAAGATCCTCGATCAGGGCGATGATCGCGGCGGTGATCACCGCTCCGCTCGATCCCGTAGCCGGGGTCGGGACGGCGGTGCGGGCGAGGAGCGTCGCGTCGGAGCCCACCAGAGCGGCGCGAAGGTTGGTCGCACCGAGGTCAACGGCAATCACGGTCGTCATCAGGATCTCCCTTCGTTCTCTCCTCGAAGTACGCGGACCGGGGGCATAAACCTGCGCCCGCCGGTCCCGGCACCGCGCGGGTCCGGGGGGCTCCGGAGGAGCGGGCTCCCGGCTCAGACGTCCTCCCCGACCGCCATGCAGGGATACTTCTCCCGCGGGTACCTGCCCTGGATCGACCCGCGGACGAACTCTCCCCGCGACGGGGCGGCAAGGAGCTCTTCATAGGCCTCTTTCGGCACTCCGGCGTAGCGATAGGCGTTGCCGCTCTCGCAGATGACGAGAAGCGCCTTCGTGGTCGGGTCGTAGCCGACCGATCTGACGCCGGCACGCATCGATGACTGCTGAGACATACGGCCGGGTGTGGTCGGGGAGGATGATAGCGGTTGCGGCGGGGTGCCGCCTGCCATCACCGGACCTTCTCGTAGGGGTAGCGCAGCCGGATGAAGTCCCCGAAGTAGCGGCCCTTCGACCGGGCGGTGAGCAGCCCCTCGTAGACGGAGGCCGGCACCCCGACGTAGTGATAGACCCCGCCGCTGTGGAACTCGACCTCCAGGATCTCGTCTTCCGCGTCGTAGCCGACGGATTTTATATTGGTGGATTCGACGGCCTGGCGTTGCATGGGCCGGGGTAGTGGATTTGTGAGGGATAAGGGTTGTGGCCGAGAGGCTCACGATCGGGGGCGATTCCGCCCACCCTCAGGCCGCTGCGAAGAACGCCGCGGCCGCCGCAAGCGCGAGGAGCGTGAGGAGGGCAAGCATACCGGCCGTCCAGGCGACCATGAAGAGGGCGACCGTCATGAGGCTCGCCTCCCGGAACGGCGTGCTCCCTGCGTTCATCCGCCGGGCCGTGGCCCAGGCGTCGTAGATCCCGTAGAGCCAGACGATGACGCCGGGGATGAGCATCACGAGGAGTCCCGCGAGCGCGCCGAAGAGTACGAGGAGGCCCTTCGCCGTCTCGCCGTTCAAGACCTGCCCAAGACCGGGGAAGAAGAGGGAGAGCCCCGCCAGGAGATGGATCTTTCGGCACGGCCGGGCCGACAGGCTCATCACCTCAAAGCGCCACCTCCTCTTCGAGGAATACGATATGGCACGCAGAGAAGTGACCCGGGAGGAAGCGCAGGCGATGGGCGAGCAGCTCGGCATCACCTGGAAGGAGTTCGACGTCGAGCAGTTCCGGCGCGGCATGGTCGTGGAACTCGAGCACGGTCTCCGCGACCCGAAGACGAACGTCACCGACGACGACCTCTTCCTGACGGCAAAGATCGCGCTTGCGCACTTAAACGAGTTCCCCGACTACTACGACCGGCTCGAGAAGATGGAAGAGGAGGCTGAGGCCTACTGGGCGGAGCGGAAAGCGATCCAGCGGTGAGAGGGGTCACCACCACGACAGCCCGGCCGGGGCGCCGGGCAGGAGGAGAACGCCGGCCGTCCAGACCGCGGCGAAGATGAGGACGGCCGGGATGCTGCTCTCGTGATGCGGGATCTTCCCCTCGTTCATCCGCCGGGCGGTGGCGTAGGCGTCATAGGCGCCGTAGAGCCAGACGGCCGCGCCGGCAGGAGCAAAGCCGAGAACCCCGGCGAGTGTCCCGGCAAGGATAAGGAGACCGCGTCCGAACTGTCCGTTATACGCCTGACCGAGCCCTGCAAAGATGAGTGATAGGAGGGCCGAGAAGCCCGGATTCTTCGATTCGAGGCTGACTGTAGATGTAAGTCCGGAGGCCATGGAGACACCGGCACCCGAAGTGGCGCTGCAAGAAGAAATGCTTTGCGGCTGCGGGAGGCCTGCTCGCGGTTGCGCAACAACTATCGCCCGGCCGCGGCAACCATAAAGTATGGAACGACGCCCGGGTACGGAGTGGATCAGGATACGGCAGCGGCGGGTCGTCGACGGCAAAGAGTACTACGCCGAACGGCTGTACGAAGAGAAACGGCCCGCAGACGCTTACGCCCGGCAGATGCAGCAGCGGGGCAGGGACGCCCTCGCCCTCCCGACCACCCACGAGGGGGGGCACCGGGGGTATGCAGTCTTCGTCAGGAGAGATCTCTGAGGCATAACAGAGCGGAGGGGGAGAACCCCATCCACATTCCCCATTACTCCATCGACCGCGAGGTAGATATATTCCCCGTACGGCAGGAGGTGGATGATTGAACCGGCCGGTTCAACAACAGACCCGGCACTCCCGGATCGCCGGCACGGTGCACCGCTCCCGCCACTCGCGATCGAGGATGCCCCAGATCTCGATATCCTCAAAGATTTTTTCCTTTCGGGCGTGTCCCCGGAGGCGGGCTTCGTGGACCATCCCGCATTTCTCCATCACCCTTCCCGAAGCGGTGTTCCAGGAGAAGTGCATGGCGTAAATCCGGTGCAGACCGAGCACCGAGAACCCGTACTCGATCACCGCCCGGGCAGCCTCGGTGGCGTACCCCTGCCCCCAGTAGGGCTTCCCCACCCAGTAGCCGAGCTCCGCCCGCCCGTGGCGGCGGTTGACCTCCACGAGCCCGGCGGCGCCCACGAGAGACCCCTCCGGGGGGAGGGTGACCGCATAGACGGCGTGCATTCCCTTCTCGAATCCCGGTCTATGGGTGGCGATCCAGGCCTCCGCCACCCCGTCGGGATAGGGGTAGGGGATCGCGAGGGAAGCGGACGCGACGTCGTACTCTCCGGCAAGGCGCTGCACCTCCGGGGCATCCGCGGGGGCGAACGACCGCAGGAGGAGGCGATCGGTTACGAGGATGGGTTGTCCGGCCATATGACCATTCGTTGCGGCAGTACGAGGAACTCTCCCCTGACGGGGCTGACGATCCCCCAGAGGTCGACATCCTCAAAGACACCCCATTTCCTGACATGCTGGCGGAGCCGGCCTTCGTGCACCATCCCGCACTTCTCCATCACGCGGCCCGATGCCGGGTTCCGGGAGAAGTGGATGGCGTGGACCCGGTGCAGGCCGAGCGCCGAAAATGCATAGCCGATCACCGCCCGGACCGCCTCGGTGGCATATCCCCGGCCCCAGCATGCCTGTGCGATCCAGAACCCGAGCTCGCCGCGGGCGTGGTCGGGATCGATCTGGAGGCGGACGCCGCCGATAAGCCTCCCCGTCCCTGCGAGCGTGACGGCGAACGCAGCCGCCTCACCGCGCTCGGCACCCTCGCAAAGGGAGGTGATCCAGGCCTCGGCGAGCCCGTCCGGGTAAGGATAGGGGAGAAGGGTGGTCGCGGCAACGGCGTAATCGCCGGCAAGCCGCTGCACCGCCGGGGCATCCGCGAGGGTGAACGGCCGCAGGAGGAGGCGGCCGGTTGCAAGGATGGGATGCTTCTCCATGAGTGATATGCTGATAGCCCCGGCCGGATATAAATCCTGCCGCGCCGCCTCCCGGCGGGCAGGAGAAGAGGGCCGGATGCCTTCCGGGGAAGGCGCCCCGGCCGGCCGCCCGGCCTGCCCGGCACCGCCTGCTTTATACGTTGAGGCCACAGTTCTCCGGTTTGTGCAGCCGTTCCGGGATAAAGAGCAATCTGAGAGCCCCTTTTACCATATGATCACGTTATATCGGTCATATCTCCAAACCAGCAACCTTTATTAATTTTTGTTCTGTATTCCAACATGCATGATCAAAGTCGCGATCAACGGGTTCGGCACCATCGGCAAACGGGTAGCCGATGCGGTCGCCGCACAGCCCGATATGGAAGTCATCGGGGTCTCGAAGACGAGTGTCTCCGCTGAGGCGTTCATCGCAAAAGAGCGCGGGTATCCACTCTACATCGCGGACCTCTCAAAGAAGCCGGCATTCGAGAAGGCCGGGCTTGAGGTCGCCGGCGATGTCGAGGCGATGCTCAAGGCCGCCGATATCATCGTGGACGCCACCCCCGGCGGCGTCGGTGAGAAGAACCGGCCGATCTACGAGCGCCTTGGAAAGAAGGCAATCTTCCAGGGCGGCGAGGAGCACGAGGTCGCCGGGTTCTCCTTCAACGCCCACGCGAACTACAAGGAGGCCGCAGGGCACCAGTTCGCCCGGGTCGTCTCGTGCAACTCCACCGGGCTCGTCCGGCTCATCCACGCCATGGACCAGGCCTTCGGCGTCGAGCGGGTCCGGGCGGTGATGGTCAGGCGGGCAGCGGACCCCGACGACGTCAAGCGCGGACCGGTGGACGCGATCGTCCTGAACCCGGCCACGATCCCGAGCCACCACGGTCCCGACGTCAACACCGTCCTCCCGCAGATCAACATCGTCACGCTCGCGATGATCGTCCCCACCACCTTCATGCACATGCACTCGATACAGATGGACTTAAAGAAGGAGACCACCCGCGAAGAGGTGCTGAAGGTCTTTGAGAACCACAGCCGGATCGGGCTCGTCCGCAAGGCCACCGGGATCAAGAGCAACGCCGAACTCCGGGAGTACACCCAGGACCTCGGCCGGCCGCGGACGGATCTCTGGGAGAACGGGGTCTTTGAGGATTCGGTCTCGGTGCTGGGCGGGAAGGAGTTCTACTGCTTCCAGGCCATTCACCAGGAGGCCGATGTCGTTCCCGAGAACATCGACTGCATCCGCGCCCTGATGGGAACGGTGAAGGATCCGGAAGAATCCATCCGGATGACCAACAAAGCGCTCGGCCTCGTTGCCATCGGATGAACAACGGGATCGGGGAGGAAGAAGGATTAACTCCCCGGCAGACCCACTCTTTTCAATGGATCCGTACGAACTGGCGACACGGAATACCGTAGAGGTCGTCACCGACGAGGAACTGCGCGCGCTTATCGACCGCCCGGTCAGGCGGGTCTACACCGGCTACGAGCCGAGCGGGGAGATCCACCTCGGCCACATGGTGACGGTGAACAAGCTGATGGACCTGCAACAGGCCGGGTTTGAGGTGACGGTGCTCATCGCGGACCTCCACGCGTTCTTGAACCGCAAAGGCACCATGGAGGAGATCCGGGAGACAGCCGAGTACAACCAGCGCTGCTTCGAGGGGCTCGGCCTGCGCGGCGCAAAATACGTCCTCGGCTCGGACGTCCAGCTCACGCCGGAGTACGAGCTCGCCGTCCTCAGGCTCTCGCAGGCGATCACCCTCAACCGGGCGAAGAGGAGCATGGACGAGGTCGGGCGGCAGATGGACAACCCCACGGTCTCGCAGATGGTCTATCCGATCATGCAGATGGTCGATATCATGACCCTTAACGTGGACGCCGCCGTCGGCGGGATCGACCAGCGAAAGATTCACATGCTTGCGCGGGAACACCTCCCCGCAATCGGGTATCCGGCGCCGGTCTGCATCCACACGCCGATCATCAACGGCCTCGACGGGAAGAAGATGTCGTCTTCGGCAGGCAACGTCATATCGGTCGCCGACTCCGAGGAGGATATCAGGCAGAAGATGAAGAAGGCCTTCTGCCCGCCCGAGGTCGAGAACAACCCGGTCCTCCAGATCCTCCGGTACCACGTCTTCCCCAGGGTCGGGACGGTCGCTATCCGCCGGCCCGCGAAGTTCGGCGGGGACCGGGAGTTCGCGGCCTACGAGGACCTCGAGCGGGCCTACGCGGCTGGCGAGATCCATCCGCTGGACCTGAAGAACGCGGCCGCCGCCCACCTCATCGATATCCTCGCCCCCGTTCACGACTACGTCTGCAGCAGGTGATCCGGCCGTGGGCCGCGAAGAAGAGTACGAGCAGTTCGATCGCGAGATCGAGGCGATGGGCGTCAGGATAAAGGACGCCGACGCGGTGAAGGTACGGGACGATGTCTTTGACGAGGTCACCTTGATGGCCCTCTACAAGCTCGTCCACAAGAAGCTGATCTCGGTCATCGGCGGCCCGATCAGCACCGGGAAAGAGGCGAACGTCTTCTACGGCGAGCGCGACGGCCAGGGGATCGCCATCAAGATCTACCGGATCCAGACGGCGAACTTCAAGGCGATGAACGAGTACCTCGCAGGAGACCGCCGGTTCTCGAGCGTCCGGGGGACGCGCAAGGCCCTCATCTTCGCCTGGACGAAGAAGGAGTACAGCAACCTCGCCCGGGCGCATGAGGTAGGGATTCCGGTCCCCGAACCCCTCGCGTTCGACCGGAACATCCTCCTGATGGGGTTCCTGGGCGAGGACGAGGTGCCCTACCCGCAGCTCCGGAACGCCGCAGTCGACGATTACGGGGCGGTATATGAAGAGATCCTCGATTACATCAGGCGGCTCTACCAGGAGGCGCGCCTGGTCCATGCCGATCTCTCCGAATACAATATCCTCTACCACGAGAAACCATACCTGATCGATATGGGACAGGCGGTCACCCTGGATCACCCGCGGGCGTCCGCGTTTCTGATCCGGGATGTGAAGAACCTGAATAGATATTTCTCCCGCTACTGCGACGTGCCGGGCGAGGAAGAAGTCCTTCGCGCCATCACCGGCACCGGACGTAAGGAGCCCTGAAGATCGGAGGAAGGGTGCAATCATGACCACACAGGAGATAAAAGTTTCAACCGCAAGGATCGGCGTGATCATCGGCAAGAGCGGGTCCACCAAACGCGAGATCGAAGAGAAGACAGGAATAAGCCTCCGTATCGACAGCGAGGAGGGGATGGTGACGATCGAGGCGGAGGACCCCGTCGCCGTCATGACGGCGACAAACGTCGTCTCCGCGATCAACCGCGGGTTCTCGCCGGAGCGCGCCTTCCAGCTCCTCGAAGACGAGGACATGATGCTCGACATCCTCGACCTCGCCGACCTCTCGGGCACGACCCGGCAGCTCGAACGGCTCAGAGGCCGGATCATCGGCAAGGCAGGGACGTCCCGCGCCCAGATCGAGGATATGACCAGCACGGAGATCTCGGTCCAGGGCAAGACCGTCGCGATCATCGGCCTCCCCGATCAGGTCGAGACCGCGAGGAAGGCGGTCGAGATGCTGATCCAGGGCGTGCCCCACGAACACGTCTACGCGTTCCTGGACCGGAAGAAGAAGGAAGCCAAGCAGGCGATGCTGGAGTACTACTCCTGACGCGGCCGGAGGGTGCGGGGGGCCCCCTCCCCGACCGCGATGACAGAGACTCTATACAGGTTGCACTGGAAATGAAGGGGTATATATGGAGATAGCCGGCCTCCCGATCCCGCCCGATCTCGCGGCCGGCTATGCTCGCCGCGGGATCACGGAACTCTACCCGCCGCAGGCCGCCTGCGTCGAAGCAGGGCTTTTCTCGGGGAAGAATCTTCTCATCGCCATCCCGACCGCGAGCGGCAAGACACTGGTCGCCGAGATGGCGATGCACCACCAGGTGGCGAGGGGAGGCAAATGCCTCTACATCGTCCCCCTGCGGGCGCTCGCGAGCGAGAAGTTCGAGGAGTTCTCGGGCAAAGGCCTCCGGGTCGGTATCGCCACCGGCGACTTCGATCGAAAGGACGACTACCTGGGGAGGAACGACATCATCGTCGCGACGAGCGAGAAGGTCGACTCGCTGCTGCGGAACCGGACGCCGTGGCTTGCCGAGATCAGCCTCCTCGTCCTCGACGAGGTCCACCTGATCGATGACCCCTCGCGGGGGGCGACGCTCGAGATGGTGATCGCGAAGCTCCGCCACAGGAACCCCGATATCCAGCTCATCGCCCTCTCGGCGACGATCGGGAACCCGCGCGACCTCGCCGGGTGGCTCGACGCCGAGCTCGTCGAGAGCGACTGGCGCCCGGTCGACCTCAGGGAGGGGGTCTTCTTCCAGGACTGCATCCGGTTTGCCGACCGCGACCGCGAGGTCGAGCGCCGGAGCAAGTACGAGGACCTGGACCTCGTCCTCGACACGGTTGCGGAGGGTGGACAGTGCCTGGTCTTTGTCAGCTCGCGGAAGAACGCCGAGGCGTTCGCGAAACGGGCGGCTTCGGGCCTGAAACTCGCAAACCCCGTCCTCGCCGGCTACGCCGACAGGCTCCGCTCGAACGCCGCGACCGATATGGGCCGGACGCTTGCCGCCTGCGTCGCGCAGGGTGCGGCGTTCCACCACGCGGGGCTCGCGCGGGAGGAGCGGCAGATCGTTGAAGCGGCGTTCCGCGAGGGGCACATCAAGGTGATCGCCTCCACCCCGACGCTCGCGGCGGGCTTAAACCTCCC
>DALN01000026.1:19386-31493 GCA_002499455.1 Methanoculleus sp. UBA77
CCGCACCTCGACCCCTACGGCGAGGCGGTCCTGATCGCGAAGTCCGAGGAGATGGTCGACGAGCTCTTCGCCTGCTACATCGAGGCTGAGGCGGAGGACGTCCGGAGCCGGTGCGCGGACGAGGCGGCCCTCTGCACCCACATCCTCTCCCTCATCGCGACGGGGTTCGCCCGCGAGACGGGCGAGGTGCTCGGCTTCATGGACGGGACGTTCTACGCCCACCAGGGCGAGAGCCCGCTCGCGCTCAAGCGCGCGGTCCAGAGGGCGCTTGAGTTCCTGCGCGAAGCGGAGATGATCACCGAGGTGGGGGAGTGGCTCGAGCCGACGGAGTACGGCTCGCTCGTCTCCCGGCTCTACATCGACCCGCGGAGCGCCGAGGTGATCGTGAAGGCGATGATCGGCCTCGGCCGGAAGGAGTACTCGGATATCGGGCTCCTCCACCTCCTCTGCTCGACGCCCGACATGCCGACGCTCTTTGTGCGGCGGGACGACATGTACCTCCTCGACCGGTTCCTCGCCGACCACCGGGACGACCTCTGGATGGAGATCCCCTGGGACGCGGGGGAGGGGTTCGACCGGAGCCTCAAGACCGCGCTCCTCCTCGCGGACTGGGCGGACGAGGTCGGCGAGGATATGATCTGCGAGCGCTACCGTGTCGGCCCCGGCGACGTCTACGGGATGGTGGAGAGCGTCGCCTGGCTGGTCCACGCGGCCCGGCACCTGGCGGGGCTCTTTGCCCCGCACCTGGCACGGCCGATCGAGGAGATGGAACTCCGGGCAAAGCACGGCATCAAGAAGGAACTCCTGCCCCTCATCAGGATCAGGGGGATCGGCCGGGTCCGGGCCCGCCGGCTCTTCAACAACGGTATCGACTCGGTCGAGGCGCTCCGCGCCGCGGGCCCGGAGAAGGTGGGGAGGATCCTCGGCCAGGGGATCGCCGCCCGGATCTTCGAGCAGGTCGAGGGGACGCGGGAAGAGGTCGGGGATGTCGGCGAGGAGCAGTCGACCCTCTTCCGGTTCGGATAAGAGTGATAGAGATAGCGAGTTGGAAAGAGTGACAGAGACAGCGTGCGATATCTACCAGGCGGTCGTCACCATCGATGACAACGTCTGTTTCCTCAAAGAGGTACGGAAGATTGCCGATGCGTGTAAGACCCGTATCATCCTCCTCGACGCCGACCGCCTCGCAGGCCGCGAGCACGTGGAGGCGGCCATCCGGCACGCCCGGCGGTCCTGGGAGGGCGGGGAGCCGATAGCGAACTCGTTTGAGATGGAGACCCTCCTCTACGCCGCGGGGTCCCGCCAGTGCCAGGTGGGCTCCTCCTTCGGGATCCACCCGGGGGAGAACCGCTCGTATATCGCAGTCTGCCCCCCGGCACCCGGCGTCCGGGACCGGCTTGCCGGGCTCGTGACCTTCGTCGAGGAGGACTGGGAGGCGATCGGTCCCGCGAAGCGGGAGCGCCTCAAAGACCTTTTTGCGATCACGGACAGCGAGATCGCCGTGGTCGGGGAGGACCGGCTCCGCGACCTGGTCCTCGAGCGGGTGGCGCTCCTCGACGTCTACCGCTGACCTCCAACCGATCTTCGCGTGATGATACGGCCTCACGCGAAAGACGCGAAGCCGCGAAGAACGACTTCCCCTGGAGGGGAAGGAGTTTGAAGACTGTCAGGTACCATTCTTCGCGTCCTTCGCGGCTTCGCGCGAGCTAACGGGAGCAGGTAACGATACAACCTCACGCGAAAAACGCGAAGCCGCGAAGTGCGACTTCCCCGGAGGGTACGACGGTTCCATAGAACCGGAGTTTGAGAAACCCGAAGGGTTTCGGGGAAGGAGCTTGAGCACCGTCAGGTGCGAAGGGGTGGTCACCCTCCGCAAGTGAAACAGTCTGCTCTCACCGGCCAGCCCCGGCGTGGGTCAGGATGTGCCGGATCTCGGGGATGATGATATCCCGTGCGGCGAGGGTGACGGCCTTCGTCGAGCCCGGCGTGCAGAAGACCACCCTGCCGCCGACGACCCCGGCGATCGCCCGCGAGAGGATCGCGGCGGTCCCGATCTCTTCGTAACTTTTGAGGCGGAAGAGCTCCCCGAACCCGTCGATCGTCTTCTCGAGCAGCGGCGCGATCGCCTCGATGGTGACGTCGTCGGGGGTGAGCCCGGTGCCGCCGGTGACGATGATACAGTTTGCACGCGAAAGCGCGAGGTGAACCTCGGACCGGATCCGCTCGATATCGTCGGGGACGATCGCATAGTGGGTCACCTCGATCCCGGCGGCCGAGAGAAGGTCGATGAGCGTCTTTCCGCTGGTGTCGGTCTCGGGTTTCCGGCTCGATGAGACCGTAATCACGGCGCCGGTCACAGTGAGGGGTTTAAGATGGTTGCTCTCCATTGAGTCTCCCAGTACCCCTGTACCGCGTATTTTACTTCTTTGTATCCCCCGGCAGGAGGGGAAGGTACCCTGACCCCTTTGTTTCGACTGGAAATATAATGGTCCCTCACCGGGGAAGGGGTGAGGAGGGGTCGAAGAGGACCGGGATCATCCGGCAGAGGAGAAGGCAGCAAATGGGATAAAGGGGATGCTGGGCCTCCGGAAGAGGGTGAAGGAGAGAGTCAGGGAGGAGAGAGGGATCCCTGCGTTGCAGGAGAAGAGAGGTCACCGGGACGGTTGAAGAGGGGCCCGGGGTCACGAGAGGCCGAGGTCGTGAGATGGTTGAAGAGGGGCCTGAAGTCACGAGAGGCCGAGGTCGTGGGACAGTTGAAGAGGGGCCTGAAGTCACAAGGAGTCGGGGTTGGCGGATAGCTATGAAGGCCCGGGGTTGAGGGGAAGGGAGAGCGGGGGTGGTTGAAAGGGACTCGGGATCCCGATGATCAGAGGCCAGATCGGGGGTCACGAAAGAGCTGGTGTCCCTTCGTTTTACCCTCACTGTCACCCTCTCACCCTCCCGCTTTGCCCTCTTATACCTGCGTTCTCCCTCTTTTTTACCCGTATCCTCCCTCTCCCGTTCTTCCTCTTTTCTCTTCCCGCTGCTACCTTCCTTACCGAGTTCTCCCCTTTAACCATCTGGTTCTTCCTTTATCAGGCTCTCCTTGTTTTTCTGTTTCTTCTGTACTTCTACGACAAAATTATATATCTTGAGTTGCAGAGGTACACATGACTATCGCCATCACCTTTGATTGGATGATACCACAACGTGGTATCTCCATCAGTCTCCACACGAAACAAAGGGGTCGGGGTGCACCCGGTCCATCACCCCCTCCCCTCTCCCGGGTTTCTCCTTCATCCCGGGTATCTCACGAGTATTCTGCCTGCAACCCACGGCATACAGGTTCCACTGGAAACGAAGGGGTTATCAATCACGAAAACGATCATATTAAGGGTCCCCGACACGAAATTCTCCTGTCCGGGAAACCCCCTCCGGTGACATCATGTCGGACGATAAAACGAATCCAATGGGCCTCTTCAAGAAATACCTCACCAATAGACGTATATTTAAGAACAGGGAAGTGTTGCGTCACAGTTATCGTCCTCAGATCCTTCCTCACCGGAAACCGCAGATCGACGAGCTCGCTTCTATCCTTGCCCCTGCTCTCACGAACGAGACCCCGTCGAACATCCTCATCTACGGCAAGACCGGGACGGGGAAGACTGCATCGGTCCGGTACGTGGGGACCGAGCTCGAGAGCGCCAGTACACTTGCCGGGACAAAGTGCCGGATCGTCCACCTCAACTGCGAGGTGATCGACACCCAGTACCGGGTCCTCGCCCAGATCGCGAACTGTCTCGACGATGCCGATGCGCACGCAAGCGACAGCACGAGGAACCACATCCCGATGACCGGGTGGCCGACCGACCAGGTCTACATGGAGCTCAAGAACCAGCTCGAGAACAGCGGCGGGGTCATGGTCATCATCCTCGACGAGATCGACAAGCTCGTCAAGAAGAGCGGCGATGACACCCTCTACAACCTCACCCGGATCAACTCCGATCTGAAGTTTGCGAAGGTCAGCATCATCGGGATCTCAAACGACCTCCGGTTCACCGACTTCCTGGACCCCCGGGTCCTCTCCTCGCTCTCCGAGGAGGAGATCGTCTTTCCCCCCTACAACGCCCCGCAGCTCTGCGACATCCTCAAGCAGAGGGCCGAGATAGCGTTCGTCGAGGGGGCGCTCGACGAGACGGTCATCCCGCTCTGCGCAGCCCTCGCGGCCCAGGAGCACGGCGACGCCAGGCGGGCGCTCGACCTCCTCCGGGTATCGGGAGAGCTTGCGGACCGCGAGAACGCCACGGGCGTGACCGAGAGGCACGTCCGGATGGCCCAGGAGAAGATCGAGACCGACAGCATGGTGGAGTGCGTCTCCACCCTCCCGACCCAGAGCAAGGCGGTCCTCTACGCGATGCTGATCCTCGAGCAGATGGGCAAGAGGATCTTCACGAGCGGGGAGGTCACGATTGTCTACCGGGAGATCGCCCGGATCATCGACCTCGACGTCCTGACGCACCGCCGGATCACGGACCTCATCTCCGAGCTCAACATGCTCGGCGTCATCAACACACGGGTCGTCTCGCGCGGCCGCTACGGTCGGACGAAAGAGATGTGGTTCGACGCGACGACGAGCAAGATCGAGGAGGTCGTCACGCGCGACCCGAGGCTCGACGACCAACGACTCAAGCAACTCGACACCAACCGTTTAAGAGCAATGTTCAGGTGAAACTATGGACGAGAAGGATCGTATCCTCCTCCAGCTCCTGGAGGAGAACTGCCGCACCCCGATAAGTGAACTCGCGGTGCTGGCCGAGGTGAGCGAGCAGGACGTGAGAGACCGGATCGGCAGGCTGGAAGCCACCGGCGCAATCCGCCGCTACGGCGCGGTCATCGACTGGGAGCGGGCCGGCAACGGGAACGTCGCCGCGGTGATCGAGCTCAAAGTCTCGCCCGAGCGCGACTTCGGCTACGACCGTATCGCCGAACGGATCTCGCGGTTCCCGCAGGTCCGGTCGCTCCGGCTGATGACGGGGGCCTACGACCTCCAGCTCCTGGTGACCGGGCCGAGCATGCACGAGATCGCCCGGTTCGTCGCCGAGCAGATCGCCCCGATGGACCGGATCCGGGAGACGGCGACGCATATCATCATGAAGACCTACAAGGAGAACGGCACCACCTTCGCCGAGCGCGAGGGCGTCGAGCGTCTCCCCTACTCGTTCTGAGGTGAAGAGCGTGAGGGATTTCGTCTCGGCCCGGGCCCGCGCCATACCCCCGTCGGGTATCCGGAGGTTCTTCGATATCGCCCAGACCATGGAGGACGTCATATCCCTGGGTGTCGGCGAACCGGACTTCGTGACCCCCTGGTGCGTCTGCGAGGCATCCATCTACTCCATCGAGCAGGGGTCGACCGCCTACACCTCGAATAAGGGAACGCCCCAGCTCCGCGGAGCCATCAGCCGCTACCTCGATGCCGGGTTCGGCACCCGCTACAGCCCCGAGGACGAGATCATCGTCACCTGCGGTGTCTCGGAAGCGGCCGACATCGCCATCAGGGCCGTCACGGACCCGGGCGACGAGATCCTGGTCGCGGAGCCCTGCTACGTCTCCTACACCCCCTGCGTCTCGCTCGCCGGCGGCGTCCCGGTCACCGTCCCCTGCCGGGCGGAGGACGAGTTCCGGCTGACGCCCGACGCACTCGCAGAGCGCATCACCCCGAAGACGAAGGCCCTGATCGCAAACTTCCCGAACAACCCGACCGGCGGGGTGATGCAGGAGGCCGACTGGCGCGGCATCGCCGACATCCTGGTCGACCACGACCTCCTGCTCATCAGCGACGAGGTGTACGGGGAGCTCACCTACGACGGCAGCCACTTCTCGCCGGCGAAACTCCCGGAACTCTTCGAGCGGACGATCACCTTGAACGGCTTCTCGAAGGCCTTCGCCATGACCGGGTGGCGGATCGGCTACCTCTGCGCTCCGGCCGAGATCACCGCGGCGGCCTTGAAGATCCACCAGTACGTGGCGCTCTGCGCCCCGGTCATGGGCCAGATCGCGGCCTACGAGGCCCTCCGGAACGGGGAGGCCGAGAAAGACGCCATGGTCCGGGAGTACCGCCTCCGGCGGAACCTCTTTGTGGACGGGCTGAACAAACTCGGTCTTGCCTGCCACCTCCCGAAGGGCGCGTTCTACGCCTTCCCGTCGGTGGAGAGCACCGGCATGACCGACGTCGAGTTTGCCGAGACACTCCTCCGGGAGCAGCATGTGGCGGTCGTCCCCGGAAGCGTCCTCGGCCCCTCCGGCGCCGGGCACGTCCGGTGCGCGTACGCGGTCTCGCGCGACAATCTCAAGGAAGCTCTCTCCCGTATGGGGACCTTCCTCGAGTCGCTGAAATAAAGGGACCTCTGCGCTCCGTCACGGATCAAAATCAAAACCTTTTTGAACCCTTTCCCTGCATATGCGGCCGCCAGTCCGGTGTCCGACAGCAGAACGACGGTCGGAGAACCCCTTTATTTCCACTGGAGATGTGGATTTATTCCGGGTTTCCTGACGGCCGCGATCCCGTCGATCCGGCACCCCGAATATGCATTCCATCCATCGAAATCCAGACGGATCGCCGGGTTCGCATCTGCGCTCCGGTTGAATGATCCTTCACTGGTTGATGACGCCCCTCCGGGGAAAAAACTCAATGTGGTGGTCCGGAATCTCTATGAGATGAAGTTTCCAGTGGAAATAAAGGGGTTCAGATCCCGACGGTAACCGGATCTGAGATCGTCCCCGGCCGCGAAGATTGATATACGATGGTGTTTCGGCGCTCAGGGCGCTAAATCTGCGCATACTCGAATAAGTCGGAAGATCCTCTCGTGACTCTGCCGACGGGCAGGCCGCCGGACCCGGCTCGAACGACCCTCTTGGGGTCTTTTTGAGGGCGCACAGCGGCCTTGGGCGCGCATAAAGAGTGGTCCGGAGGCGTGCTGCCTATAAACGGCAGACCGTTTCTCCGGTGTTGCATTGTAACGTTTATCAGTATGTATCGCTCCATCCTACTTGATAGAACAATGAGTTGTACTATTATCGTCGGCGGGTTCTTTGGTGACGAGGGAAAAGGAAAGATCGTGGCGCATGTCGCCCATCAGGACAGGCCATCCATCATCTCTCGCGGCGGCGTCGGCCCGAACGCCGGGCACACCGTCCGCATCGGGGAGAAAGAATACGGTGTCAGGATGGTCCCCTCGGGGTTCGTCTATCCGGAAGCCGCCCTCATGGTCGGGAGCGGCGTGCTCGTCGACCCGCGTGTCTTCCTGCGGGAAGTCGACCTGCTCGGGGTCAGGGGCAGGATATTCGTCGACGGGCGGTGCGGCATCATTGAAGAAGAGCATATTGCCAGGGATAAGGGGAGCGAGCATCTCAGCAAGAAGATCGGGAGCACCGGGACCGGGTGCGGGCCGGCCAACTCCGACCGCGTCCTCCGGACTTCCCGGCAGGCAAAAGACGTCCCGGAACTTGCGGAGTATATCACCGACGTCGCCGAGGACGTCAACCGCGCTATCGACAACGACGAGGTGGTCCTCCTCGAGGGAACCCAGGGCTTCGGGATCTCCCTCTACTTCGGGACCTACCCGTTCGTGACGAGCAAGGACACCTCCGCCTCGCAGATCGCTGCGGACAACGGCGTCGGCCCGACCCGGATCGACGACGTCATCGTCGTCTTCAAGGCCTACCCGACCCGTGTCGGGGAGGGTCCCTTCTCCACCGAGATGACGATGGAGCGGTCACACGAACTCGGTATCGAGGAGTTCGGGACCGTCACCCACCGCCAGCGCCGCATCGGCACCTGGGACGGGAAGATGGCCCGCTACTCGGCGATGATCAACGGCTGCACGCAGGCGGCGATCACCGGGATCGACCGGGTCGACCCGGCCTGCTTCGGCGCGACGGACTACGGCCAGCTGAGCAAGAAGGCGAAGGATTTCATCGCCCAGGCCGAGAAGGACATCGGCAGGCCCGTCACCCTGATCTCGACCGGTCCCGAGATGTCCCAGATCATCGACCTGCGGGGAGAATTATGAGAAAGAACCTCATGGAGATCCTCTGCTGCCCGGTCTGCAAGGGTGACCTTACCCTCACCGTCGCCGAGGAGAGCGGGGATGAGGTGCTGGAGGGTACCCTCCGGTGCGCCGCGTGCTGCGCCGATTACCCCATCAGCGAAGGCATCCCGAATCTCCTCCCCCAGACCGCCTGTGAGGACTGACCCGGTCGATGTCGGAGATTCATCTCAACCGTCGGGGGATCAACGCCATCGAGGTCCCGCAGGAGGTAGAGGCAGCGGCGGGGAGCGATCTTGCTCTCAGGATCGTCAACCACGGCTCGCCGCTCCATATCACCCTCGCCTCCTCGAACTCCTCGCCCTTCACCGGCTTCTTCCACGAGAATCTCTACGTGGGCGAGAGCGAGGAGTTCCGTATCCCGATCCGGGAGGATGCCTATCCGGGGATCTTCAACGTGGAGGTCATCGCGGGGTACGGTGCGAAGAAAGCGCAGTTCCGGGTCGTCGTCAGGGACCGGGCAGCAGCCCCTGAGCCTGAAGCTGCGGGGCCGGTCTCCGCCGTCCCGGCCCTCCCGGCAATAACGCTCCCGCAGCTGCCCCCCGTCGCCGTCCTCGCCCCCGTCGCCGCCGGCCTGGTCCTCTACGGCCTCTGGCTCGCGTTGAGGATCGATATCCTGAACGCCGCTGCATTTGCGGCGCTGCTCATCGGGGTTCTTCTCACATGGCTGCGGCAGCGGTCGTAGTCGCCGCGTCGCTGCTGGTGGACCGCCTGATCGGGGACCCCCACTCCCGGTACCACCCGGTGGCGGTCCTCGGCCGGTTCATCGGGTGGTGGGGGGTCCCGGCCCGCTACCCGCCCGGCATCCAGCGGGCGGCCGGGGTTGCGGGAACCCTTCTGACCGTGATCCTCTTCGCGGCCCCGTTTGCGCTCGTCCAGTCTGCGGCCCCCTGGTACCTCTACCTCATCCTCGCGCCCTTCCTCCTCAAGACCTGCCTGGCCTGGCGGGCGCTCGAGGAGCACGTCGCCGCCGTGGTCCGGGCGCTTGAGGCCGAGAGCATCGATGCGGGCCGCTCGACGGTCGGGATGATGGTGAGCCGGGATACGGCGCACCTCGATGCCGGGCACATTCTCTCGGCCGCCTACGAGTCGATGGCCGAGAACCTCGTCGACAGCATCATCTCCCCGCTCTTCTACTTCGGGCTCTTCGGCCTTGCCGGGGCCGCTGCCTTCCGGGCGGTCAATACTATGGACGCGATGCTCGGCTACCGGGACGAGCGGCTCCGGCTCGGGTGGTTCCCGGCCCGCGCTGATGATGTCTTAAACTTCATACCGGCCCGGATCACCGGCCTTATCCTGCTCGCCTACTTTGCGGCGCAGGGGCGGTTCGGACCGGCCTGGGCGGCGCTCCGGCGGGATAGAAAGAAACGCCCCGGGTTCAACGGGGGGATACCGATGGCCGTCATCGCCGGCGGGGTCGGAATACGGCTCGAGAAGCCCGGCGTCTACACCATCGGGGACCCTGAACGGACCCTCGCGGAGGGGGGCGCCGGGATCGTCAGAGCGGTCCGGGCGGCGACGGTCATCTTTGCGATCGTTGAGATCGCCGCACTATTTTTATTGGGGTCCATGAGCTATAGTTAGGAGTAATGAAACTCGAGGAACTGAGATTTGGCACCGAGCTGATCAAGCGCGGCTTTGCGTCGATGCAGAAGGGCGGCGTCATCATGGACGTGGTCAACGCAGAGCAGGCGCAGCTTGCCGAGGAGGCCGGTGCTGTCGCCGTCATGGCGCTTGAGAGAGTCCCTGCCGATATCAGAGCGGCCGGGGGCGTGGCCCGCATGGCCGACCCGCAGAAGATCGTCGAGATCATCGATGCGGTCTCCATCCCGGTGATGGGGAAGGCCCGGATCGGCCACTTCGTCGAGGCGCAGATCCTGGAAGCCCTCGGCGTGGACATGGTCGACGAGAGCGAGGTGCTGACCCCGGCGGACGAGCAGTTCCATATCGATAAGACCCGGTTCTCAGTCCCGTTCGTCTGCGGCGCACGGAACCTCGGGGAAGCCCTGCGCCGGGTGAACGAGGGAGCGGCGATGATCCGGACGAAGGGCGAGGCCGGGACCGGCAACGTCGTCGAGGCCGTCCGCCACATGCGGGCGATCATGGGCGAGATCCGGAGCCTGAAGGGCCTCTCCAGCCAGGAGCTCGTCGACCGGGCCCGCGATATCGAGGCACCGGCGGAGCTCGTCATCGAGTGCGCGAACCTCGGCCGGCTCCCCGTCGTGAACTTCTCCGCGGGCGGGATAGCGACCCCCGCCGACGCTGCGCTGATGATGCAGCTCGGCGCCGACGGCGTCTTTGTGGGGTCGGGGATCTTCAAGTCCTCAAACCCCGAGGCGACCGCCCGGGCGATCGTCGAGGCCGTGAACCACTACGACGACGCAAAGGTCATCGCCGAGGTGAGCAGGGGCCTTGGGGATGCGATGAAAGGCCTCGACATCCACATGCTCCGGGCAGAAGAGGTGTTGCAGACCCGTGGGCGTTAAGGTCGGTGTTCTCGCGCTCCAGGGCGACGTTGCCGAGCATATCACGGCGTTCCGCGAGGCGCTTGCCGACCGGCCGGGGTCATCGGTCATCCCGGTCCGGAAGGTGGCGGATCTTGTGGACCTCGACGCCCTCGCGATTCCGGGCGGGGAGTCGACGACGATCTCCCGGCTGATGGGAAAGAACGGGCTCTATGATCCGATAGCGGAGTTCGAGGGCGGGATCTTCGCCACCTGCGCCGGGATGGTCCTCATCGCGGACCGGGTGGACGACCCCCGGGTCCGGCCCCTCGCCCGCATCCCGATGCACGTCGACCGGAACGCCTTCGGGCGGCAGGTCGACTCCCGCGAGGCGATGCTCGAGGTCGCGGGGCTTGCGGAACCCTTCCGGGCGATCTTCATCCGGGCCCCGGTGGCGACTGACGTCGGCCCCGGCGTCGAGGTGCTCGCCCGGATACCGGAGGGGATTGTGGCGGTCAGGAGCGGCCGGCACATGGCGTTCGCCTTCCACCCGGAGCTCGGCGGGGATCTCCGCCTGCACCGGATCTTTCTTGACGGGCTCGGGGTATAGGCCCCGGCCCCACTCTTCTCCATTACCTTAAAACGCGAGTATTCATACACCGGTAACGCCAACCTTTTCTCGAGATGACCATGACAGGCGAGAACGACAGAGACGACGAAGGATGCTGTTTCGGTTCGAAGATGAAGAAGCGCTCCTGCGGCTGCGGTTGCGGTTCGAGGGGCGCCGCGGAGGCGAAGAAGGAAGGGTCCGGGCCGGAAGAGGCCTGATCCTCTAATAGAACCCGATCTCTCGCTCTGGAGCAGTCCGGGCCTCGATTCTTTATCCGGGTGTGCCGGAGCGCACAAACCCCGGTTCTGCCTCCGGTCGATGCCGTGGTCCTTGCCGGGTTTTTCCGTCAGACCTGCTCCCGGCGGGCCATGCAGCGCGTCTACCGGGGAGGCGACAGGAAGATGTTCTGTCGACGTCAATGGAGAAGTACACCATGAAGAGGGAACTCGTCATCGAATGGAAGCACGCTGCAAGAGATGCTGACAACGTCTTTGAGACCTGCAAAGAGACCGGGATGCCGCTCGAGGCTGTTCTCGACGAGATCCGCATGCTCCTCGAGATGGAGGGCGTCGCCGTCCGGGTGGTCGAGACGGTCGCGGAGTTGGACAGCCTCCTCTTCAACGGGGTTCCGGTAGAAGAGCTTCTGGAAGGAGTCGAGGTGACCGCCACGTCCTGTGCCGCCTGTTCCACCTGCAGCGAGGAGTGCGGGGAAGGGGCGGAGTGCCGGACGCTCCGTTACAGCGGCGAGGCGTACGAGAATATACCGCCCGAGCTGATCGGGCGGGCAGCGGCAAAAGCGCTCGAGACGGAGTGACGACCCCGTCACTCCTCGGTTCCGTAGCGCCGCCGCAGGATTGCCGGCGCCCCCGATGAGGCTCCGGCGGCCGCGAAGAGCGGGGGCTCGCAGGTGATGCGGTCCCGGGGGAAGGGGGTCGCCCGGGCCGTGGAGAACGTCTGCGCCTCCCGCCA
>DALN01000089.1:0-574 GCA_002499455.1 Methanoculleus sp. UBA77
TGTTGGGTCTCCATCAACAGGAAAACAATGTTTATTTCATAGATATTTAAACACTTGCTTCCTGTATCGGATTCGAGGATCTTGCCTCGAACCTTCATACCCTTTTTTCTGATGCAGGGAACCGGCCTGAGCCGGACGTTCCTGCGCAGGAGCAACGTTTGTTGTGCATTGCATATAAACGTTGTGTTCCTGCTTCAGACGAAGCGTCGGGAATTCATCGAGTATTCCCGGCGATCCGGCCAGACCGGCCGCATTCCGCGGCCGGCGACACATCGCGTGAGAACATATGTTGAACTCCCGAACATATAAACATTGTCAACCCGCATCAGAACCAGGTCGAGACCCGGTCCCTCACAGCAGTTGAAGAGACACAGATCAGACCACCCCGACGGGGCTGCACGATCTGATGCCCGGACAACACAGCCTTACTATGTTAGTCCCAATGCCATATAAGCATTTCCCTGCTCCGTCGGATCCGAGCACCGGGCTCGAACCCCCATATTGATCGGAAGTATCGCCGATTCTGCATCCGAATGCAGAATTCAGGACGAGATTCGCTCCCGATCCGACCATA
>DALN01000089.1:653-18594 GCA_002499455.1 Methanoculleus sp. UBA77
AATCCGGGCGAGGAGCGGCGGCATCTACTGCTCGCCCACAGGGACCGGGACGCTCCCCGCATCTTCATCCTCATCTTCATCCGCATCCCTATCAGGGACCCGGTCGCCGATATAGATCTCGCCGAAGAACTCGTCCTGCCAGAGGGCAAGTTTCCCCTCCAGCATCAGGAAGAGGAGCGGGATGTAGACCTCGCGCTGGCTCCGCCCCATCGCCGTGGAGAGAGCGTCGAGCGTCAGGACGCCGCCGCCGTTCTGCGCAGCGCGCCGGAACTCCTCCATCACGACAGCGACCGCGTCGCGGTAGCCCTCGTCGTGCGCGACCGCCACCACATCACCGGCACTGAGATCGAGGTCCGGCTCCCGGACAACAGGCGTCCGCTTCCGCTGCCGGCGGCGCTGCTCCTTCTCCGCCGTCTTGAGCTGCTTGATGAGTTCATACAGCGTGACCGGCGGCCGCTTGCGCAGGTTCTTCCTCCCCAGGCGGCGCTGGATCTCCCGCTCCAGGCGGCCTATCGGCTCGCCCCCATTGCCTCCCTGCTCAAAGTCGAAGTCGGTGCAGGAGAACCCGTCATCCTCCTCCCCGGAGAGGGGCTCCTCATCCTCGTCACCGTCCCACCCCTCCAGGTAATCCGACTTCAGCCGCAGCAGGCAGGCCGCATAAAAGAGCGTCCTTCCCGATATCCGCAGGTCGAGTTCCTTGCGGCGGTCGACCTCGGCGAGGAACCGGTCCGTGACATCCACGATATCGATGTTCCAGGGGTCGACCTCCCCCCGCTCGGCCATGCCGGCCAGGATCTCGACGGGTTCCTCATCCATTGTTCTGCACACCGGTCACGTAGGTGCTCTTGTCCGGTCGGATCGTCACGCCCACGATACGGTCGGCGCGCTCGATCATCGGCTTTCTGAGCGAGACGATGATCGACTGCGCGTTCCCCGTCAGGTCGCTGATCATCGCGGCGATGCGGCCGACGTTGCTCCCGTCGAGGAACATATCGACCTCGTCGAGCGCATAGAACGGCGCCGGCATGTACTGCTGGATCGAGAAGATGAACGCGAGCGTGGTGAGCGACTTCTCACCCCCGGAGAGCGCGGAGAGGAGGTGGACCTTCTTGTCGCGCGGCTGGACGGCAAACGTCATGCCTCCGGCAAACGGGTCTTCCTCGTTCTCGAGGACCAGCCGGCCGCTCCCATCGGTCAACCGCGCGAAGATCGTGCGGAAGTTCGTATCGATGGCGTTAAATGCGGTCATGAAGGCCTCGTACTTCATCTTCTCGTAGCGCTCGATCCGCTCAAGGAGCATCGTCCGTTCCCGCGAGAGCACCTCTTTCTTCTCCGTCCGCTCGGCGACGCGGGCACTGACCCGGTCGCACTCCTCGATCGCGAGCATGTTCACCGCCCCGATCTTCTTCAGCGCCCGGTTGGCCTCGGCAAGCCCTGCATCGATCGCGGCAAGGTCGAGATCGGTCGTCACATCCCCGGCCTGCTCCCTGAGTTCTTCGAGCTCCGCGAGGAGAACGCGCTCCCGTTCCGCGAGGGCGTCGGCCTGCATCCGGGTTCGCTCCATCGCGCTCGAGAGTTCGAGCGCCTGCCGGTCCAGCGCGCGGATCCCCTCGAGGATCCGGTCGCGCTCGGCATGCAGGCCTGCAAGCTCGTCGGAGAACTCCTTCTGCCGGGCCTCGAGCTGGGTGATCAGGCGGCGCAGGTCCTCGATCTGCTCCTTTGCCGCCGTGATCTCGCCGTCGATATCCCGGTTCTTCGTCTCCAGGCGCTCCCGTTCCGCGGTGAGTTCCTCGATCCGGTTCGCGAAGTGCTGCCGCTCGCGCCGGGCATCGGTGATATCCGCATCCTTGTTCCGGAGCCGGCGCTCGAGATCCTCAAGGGACTTCCGGTAGCCCTCATACTGCTCGGTGAGCGCGGGGACCTCGGTGTCGTCGAGTTTCTTCTTGAGGTCGTCGACCTCCGCCGAGAGCCGCGTGATCTCCCCTGCCGTCCGTTCGAGGTCGGTCTCCAGCCGCGCAAGTTCCTCGCCGCCGGTCTTCGTGCCCTCGTCCATCTCCCGCAGGGTCTGCTCAAGGGTCTGCTGCTCCCCGGCAAGCACCTCGGTGCGCTTGCGGAACTCGTCCACAAGCATACGGTAACGTGCGATCTGCTCGTCGAGCCCGCTCCGTTCCGCCCGCTTTGCCTCCGCCGCCGCCGCATACCGGCGGATGGAGGCCTCGACCTCCGCTGCCTCCGCCTCGAGGCCGGCGAGCGCCGCACGGACCCGCATGATCTCGTCGTCGACCGCCACCCCGAACCCGCGGACCTTCTTTGCCTGGGAACCGCCGGTCATGGCGCCGGTCTTCTCGACGAAGTCCCCGTCAAGGGTGACCATCTTGTAGCGGCCCATCAGCCGCCGCGCCCGCTCCAGGGTATCCACCACGACCGTCGCACCGAAGACGACACGGAAGGCGCGGTCGAACGCCGGGTCGAACTCGAGCAGGTCGACCGCGTAGCCGATGATACCGGGATCGGCCTCGAGCGGCTGGAGGATGGGGGGGCGGAGTTTGTTGAGCGGCAGGAAGGTGACCCGGCCGAGGCGGTTATCCTTCAGGTAGCGGATCGCGTCCGAGGCCACCGCATCGGTCTCCACGACAACCCAGCGGAGACGGCCCATCGCCGCCACGTCGAGCGCGGTCGCGTACTCCGGCGGCGCCCGGCCGAGCTGCGCGACGGTGCCGTGGACGCCCTCCATACCGAGGACGACGTCCATCGCCTTCCCGCCGGCATCGCCCTGCGCCTGCTGCTGCGCCTCAAAGCGCATCAGGCTCTGCTGGTTCTCGCGGATCTCCTTCTGCAGCCGGTCGAGAGCGGACCGCCGGGCAAAGAGCGAGCTCTCCGCCTCGGAGAGGTCGCGCTCCACCTGGCGCTTCAGTGTCTCGCACTCGACCATGCAGGAGGCGTAGTCCGTGACCTGCGCCTGCTTGTTCGCGAGCTCCTCCTCGATCTGGCGGATGCGCGTCTCCAGGCGCTCGCGCTCCGACGTCCGCATCCGGCTCTTCTCGATGAGGAGGTCCTGCTCGCGGAGGATCTTCGCGCGGAGCTCTTTCTTACCCTCGAGGTCCTGGAGCCGGGCGAAGAGCTGGTCCTTGAGCCCCTCGACCTCCTTGCTCTCGCTTGCTATCCGTTCCTCGACCGCCTGCATCTTCTCGCGCTGGCCCGATACCTCCATCGCCAGGTTCGCGCGGTCGATCGAGAGGTTGCGGATCTGCGTCGCGCACTCGCCGACCTTCGCCTCCGCACGCTTGCTGTCCATGTAGACCCGCTGGAGGGCCTCCAGGTTCTCGTCCCGGCCGGCGTTCAGCCGCTCGATCGTCTTCTCCGCGAGTTTGATCGCGCTCCGCGCCTCCTCGAGCCGCCCGACGAGCGCGAGGTAGTCGGGGCCGCTCTTCTGGGCGATCTCCTCGTCGACCGCACGCTGCTCTCCGCGCGCCTCCTCGATCCGTGCCCGGATCGCTTCGGCTTCCGCGGCGGTCCGGCCCATGGCCGCCTGCTGCTCGAGCATGAGCCCATGGAGGGTCTCGATCTCCTCCTCCTTCTGCCGGACGAGCGCCGCCCCCCGGCAACGGCCGAGGTGCTCCAGCTCATCCTGCCACCGGCGGTACTCCATCGCCTGCTCGCGCTCGTGCTGGAGCGCGTCAAGCCTCGCCACCAGTTCCGAGAGGAGGATCTCCTCGCGCTCGATCCGCTCCCGCACCACCTCAAGCTCCGAGAACGCCTGCTCGCGCTTGTGGTCGAACTCGGCGACACCCGCGATCTCGTCGATGATCTTGCGCCGCTCGCCGTCGCTCATCTCCATGATGCGGGTGATGTCGCCCTGCATCACGACGTTGTAGCCTTCCGGTTTGATACCGAACCTGGCGAGGAACTCGACGACGTCGCTCTGCTTGCAGAGGCGGTTGTTGAGATAGTTGTAACTGTAGTAGCCCGTCGGCGTCCGCTTGATCCGGCGGCGGATCGTCGTGCCGTCCGAGAAGGTGACCGTCACCTCGGCGGTGTTCTTGCCCGAGTTGACGTTGATCAGGTCTGTCAGCTTCTCGGCGCGCAGCCCCCGTGCACCCGATAGCGCCAGGACAAAGAGGATGCTGTCGATGATATTGCTCTTTCCGGAGCCGTTCGGGCCTGAGACGACAGTAAACCCTTCGAAAAAAGGAATTTTCGTCTTTCTTGCGAAAGACTTGAAGTTGTCGATCTCAAGCTGCGTGATGTACAAGGACGCGACTCCCCTGGCCTAGCGATCGAGGTCGACCGTGTCATCCTCTTCGGCCTGGATGACATCGTCCACCACACGCTTCTTCTGCTCCACGAAGAGCGTCCGGTCGGACGACTTGCCGCCTTTCCCCCGGCCCTTCGCCGGTATGCTTCCGGTCCTGGTGCTGGCGACGATGTACTCCGAGGGCCGCCTCGGCTCCGGCCTCAAGGTCCCGTCATTCTGCATGATCAGCTCGAGTTTGGCGTCGGCCGGAGCAGGAACTTCCGCCGGCTGCTGCCTCTCTGCCGGGCGCGTGAAGGGGCGGGGTTCGGCGGCGCGGGCAGGAGCGGGGGCAGGTGCCGCAGCGGCACGGGGTTCCGCCTGGAGCGTGGGCGCGGCCCTGCGCTCCTCGACAACCGGTTTCTTCCTGTGGTCTTCAGAATCCCGCAGGAGTTTCATCGTTATCGACTTGACGTCCAGGACCTCTGCCGTCAGGCCCTTGACCAGGGCCTCAAGCTCGCGCACCTTCCGCTCCAGGTCGCGCAGGCGCTCGTCGTCCACCTCCACCGTCTCCGCCGGTGCCGCCGCTGGTGCCGGCACCTGATCGTAATCCTTCATCGACTCCATCTCCTTCTCGCGTTCGGCGAGTTCTCGCTCGAGAAACCGTATCCGTGCATCCTTCTGCGCCATAGACTCCCTCAAATTAATCCTTGATAATAATTACGTAATAATATTCCTATAGATTCCCCGAATAAAGAATTATTACATTATATTCCGGGTGAAAGGGTAAAAGTGCCGAAGGGTACGGGATCCGGAACGGCCGACGGTAAATCCTGTAAAAGAAAGAATATTACCTCACCGAAGCAACCTTTTTATGCATGTCTAGTCTGGCAACCTTCGATCCGGAAGTCGCGGGCCTCATCGAGGAAGAGCGCCTGCGTCAGATAAACGGGTTGGAATTGATCGCCTCCGAGAACGTCGTCAGCAAGGCGGTTCTCGAGGCAATGGGCTCTATAATGACCAATAAGTATGCCGAGGGCTACCCCGGCAAGCGCTATTACGGCGGCTGCGAGTTCCACGACGTCGTGGAGAACCTTGCGCGCGACCGGCTCTGCAAGCTCTTCGGGGCGGAGCACGCAAACGTCCAGGCGCACTCCGGTAGCCAGGCAAACCAGGCGGTTTACTTTGCCTACCTCAACTACAAAGACAAGATCATGAGCCAGAGCCTCACCCAGGGCGGTCACCTCTCCCACGGCTCGCCGGTCAACATCACCGGGCGCTGGTACTCCATCTTCCACTACGGCGTCGATACGGAGACGGAGACGCTCGACTACGGGGCCATCGAGGAGATGGCGCGGATAGTCAAGCCGCAGATGATCGTCTGCGGTGCGAGCGCCTACCCGCGCGAGATCGACTTCAAGGCCTTCCAGGAAGTCGCCGAGAGTGTCGGCGCACGCTGCATGGCCGATATCGCCCACATTGCCGGACTCTGCGCGACCGGATACCACAACTCCCCGGTCGGGGTCGTCGACATCGTGACGACGACGACGCACAAGACCCTGCGCGGCCCCCGCGGCGGCGCCATCATGTGCAGCAAGGAGGACGCCCA
The DNA here is from genome assembly GCA_002499455.1 of Methanoculleus sp. UBA77. Taxonomy (GTDB): domain Archaea; phylum Halobacteriota; class Methanomicrobia; order Methanomicrobiales; family Methanoculleaceae; genus Methanoculleus. The sequence goes on from DALN01000089.1 coordinate 6,494, forward strand.
GGCCATCGACAAGTCCGTCTTCCCCGGCATGCAGGGCGGCCCCCTGATGCACATCATCGCCGCAAAGGCAGTCTGCTTCAAGGAAGCCCTGACCCCCGCGTATAAGGCCTACTGCGGCCAGGTCGTGAAGAACGCACGGACGATGGCCGACGTCCTCGCAGGCGAAGGGCTCGACCTCGTCTCCGGCGGCACCGACAACCACCTCATCCTCCTCGACCTCACGAGCGTCTCCACGAACGGCGAGCACCTCACGGGCCTTGCGGCCGAGACCGCGCTCGGCGAGGCGGGCATCACCGTCAACAAGAACACCATCCCCCGCGAACAGCTCAGCCCCTTCGTGACGAGCGGTCTGCGCATCGGCACGCCGGCCGTCACCTCCCGCGGCATGAAAGAAGAGGAGATGAAGCAGATCGGCCACTGGATCGCCCGGGTCGTCAAGGATATCGCGAGAGACAAGACCTCAAAGAAGGCGATCAACGAAGTGAGGGAAGAGGTTATTGCCCTCGCGAGCAAGTATCCCCTTTACCCTGAAGTAGCATGATACTCGATGGAAAAGCAGTCTCGGAGAAGAGGCTTGAGATCCTCAAGGAGAGAATAGAGGAATCGGGGCTCTACCCCCGCCTCGCCACCGTCATCGTGGGGTCCGACCCCGCGTCGCAGATGTACGTCCGGATGAAGCACCGGGCGTGCGAGCGCGTCGGTATCGGGTCGATCGGGATCGAACTCCCTGAGGACGCCTCGACGGAACGGGTGCTCGAGGCGGTCAACCGCCTCAACAGCGACCCCGACATCAACGGCATCCTGGTCCAGCTCCCGCTCCCTTCAGGGGTGGACACCACCCGCGTCATCGAGGCGGTCGCGCCTGAGAAGGACGTGGACGGGTTCCATCCCTGCAGTCTCGGCCGGCTCCTTGCCGGAAACCCGGTCTTTGCCCCCTGCACCCCGCAGGGGATCATGACGATCCTCGAGGAGTATAAGATCCCGGTCCGGGGGAAGCGGGCGGTCGTCGTCGGCCGGAGCATCGACGTGGGGAGGCCCATGGCGGCCCTGCTCCTGAACGCCGATGCAACCGTCACCATCTGCCACTCAAAGACCGAGAACCTGGCAGACGAGATGCGGAGAGCCGATATCCTGGTCAGTGCTGTCGGAAAGGCGAAGTTCGTCGGGCCCGATATGGTGAAAGAGGGCGCAACGGTCATCGACGTCGGGATCAACACCGACGAGCAGGGGAAACTCTGCGGCGACGTCGACTTCGATGCGGTGAAAGACCGGGCGGGAGCGATAACCCCGGTCCCCGGCGGCGTCGGTCCCATGACGATCGCAACCCTGATGGAGAACACCTTCCGGGCGGCCAAATTAAGGACATGCAACGGCACTGCACCGTAAACCGGCTCAGGATCGGCGGGGGTGCTCCGGTCCGCCTGATGGGCGTCATCAACTGCAGCCCGGAATCGTTCTACCGGGGCTCCTACACCCCCGCCGGCCGGGTCTATGACCGGGCTGTTGCGATGGTTGACGCCGGCGCCGACATGATCGACCTCGGTGCGCGGAGCACGGCGCCCGGGTCTCCGCCCCTCACCGCCGCCGAGGAGGCGGCGCGGGTGGACGCGGCGCTCGCGGGGCTCGACGGGTCCGGGATCACCCTCTCGGTCGACACCCGGTATCCGGAGGTGCTCGAGGTCTGCCTCCGCCACGACGTCCACGCGGCAAACGATATTGCCGGCCTTGTCGACGAGCGCTACGCGAGGCTCGTCGCGGATGCCGGGCTCCCGGTCTTTGCGATGGCGAGCTTTCGGGAGCCCGGCGACGCCGTCGGGCTTGCCGCGACGATGGAGGCCCTCGGCGCGGTTGTGGAGCGGTGCGCCCGCTCCGGTATCGACGAGTACGTCCTCGACCCCGGCGTCGGGAGATGGACGCCTTCGCGGACGAGCGAGGACGACTGGGAACTCTGCCGGAACTTTGCATCGTTCTCCACCTTCGGCCGCCCGGTCCTCGCCGCAGTCTCGCGGAAGACATTCCTCGGCGACCTGCTGGGGAGAGGCCCCGACGAACGGCTTGCGGGAACGCTTGCGCTCACGACGATGCTCGTCGCGGCGGGGGCGGCCATCGTGCGGAGCCATGATGTTGCCGAGACCGCAGACCTCTTAGCGGTCTACGAGAAGATGAAGAGAGTATGACACCGCCATCATTCTCCGTGTACGGGCTTGCGACCCCCCTGATCCATAACGGCGACGACGTCGCGGCGCACCTCTTTACCGCCGCCGAACGCTCGGCGTGCCGGGGACTGCAGGAAGGGGATATCGTGGTCATTGCCGAGTCGGCCGTCGCCACCGCCGAAGGCAGGACGGTCAGGCTCGCCGATATCGAACCGTCGGCAGAAGCCCGCCGGCTCGCCGAAGAGTACGGGATGGACCCCCGCGTCGCCGAGGTGGTGCTCCGGGAGAGCGACCGGGTTGTCGGGGGGATACCCGGCTTCCTGCTCAGCATGAAGAACGGGACGCTCCTCCCGAACGCGGGGATCGATGCCTCGAACACCCCCAAAGGCACCGTCCTCCCGCTCCCCGCCGACCCGGACGCATCCGCCGCACGGATACGCTCCGGGCTTGTCGGGCGGTCGGGCGTGGACGTCGGGGTCATCGTCATCGATTCAAGGACGCACGCGATGCGCCTTGGTAGCAGCGGGGTCGCCATCGGCTGTTCTGGCATCCCCTCGGTCATCGACGAACGCGGGAAGAAAGACCTCTTCGGGCGCGAACTGGAGGTCACGAAGAGGGCGGTGGCGGACTGCATCGCGTCCGCCGCCGAACTCGTGATGGGAGAAGCGGGTGAATGCGTCCCCGCAGCCCTGGTGCGGGGAGTCGGGCTCCCCGTCGGCGATTACACCGGGGTCGCCACCATCGAGGCTTCAGAGTGCCTCTTTATGGGTGTCGCGCTCCACACTGACCCGTCCCTTCTCGTCGATAACAAGAGAAAAACCTGAGTTCTCCAGGAACTCCTTACTCTTCTTCCCTTTTCCGTGGATGAGGATCTCGACGAGGTCTTCCTTCTCGTCGACGTCGGTCGACATCCGGAACGAGTCGATCACGTCGACGGAGAATTTGCACTCTTCCGCGATCCGGAGGTGGTCGAGGAAACTTGCGCCGTAGAAGTCCGCATGGAAGCATCTGGGTTTTTTTAAGAAGATAGCGTTCGTCCCGCCGCCCCGGCCCGGCACGATGGCCATATCCTTCTCGGAGCGGATCAGCCGCTGGATGTCCCCGGCCGTCACGAGCGGAAGGTCTGCCATGATGATGAGCGCCGGGCAGTGGAACTGCGCCAGCGCCCAGTTGATCGCCTCGTTCAGCGACTCTTTCCTGACGGCGACGAGCGCGTCCTCGTGCTTGAAGGGGTGCGTGCAGAGCAGGGTGGCGCTGCACCCGGACTTCAGCACGGAAGCGATCACGTCTTCAAGCATCGCCCGGGCAAACGCCTCCCGCTCCTCCTGGTTGAGGATGCAGGAGAGGCGGGTCTTGGGGTTTACCGGCTTAAAGGGGATGAGCGCGTGAAAGTACATCGTGAAACGGTTGTCAGGGCAGTATCAAAAAGGCATCGCTCCGGACGGCCCGTCGATAGCCCGCTCCCGAAGGTTCATCTGGGGGGGTGCCGACATGTACCCATGCACCGCCGCGTGATCACGTTTTCAAGGAACGTCTTTCTCCCCTTAACGACGGTCTGCATCAACCGTTGCGGCTACTGCTGTTTCCGGACCCCCGTCGGGGAAGGGTGCATCGTGCCCCCGGGCGAGGTCCTCCGGACGCTTGAGGGGGGCGCCGCCCTCGGCTGCACGGAAGCCCTCTTCACCTTCGGGGAACGGCCGGGCGCGGTGCCCGGCTTTGCCGCAGAACTCGCGAAGCTCGGCTACGCGGATATCCTCGACTACGTCTACGACCTCTCCCTTGCCGCCATCGAGCGCGGGCTCCTGCCGCACACCAACGCCGGCATCCTCACCTACGAGGAGCTCGACCGGCTCCGCGAGGTGAACGCGAGCATGGGGCTGATGCTCGAGACGACCGCGGACGTCCCGGCACACCAGAACTCCCCCGGCAAGGATCCGGCGGTCCGGATCGAGATGATCGAGAACGCCGGGAAGCTCTCGATACCGTTCACGACCGGGGTCCTGATCGGGATCGGCGAGACGATGGAGGACCGCGAAGAGTCGTTCCGGGTCATCCGGGACCTCCACCGGCGGTATGGCCACATCCAGGAGGTGATCGTCCAGAACTTCTGCCCGAAACCGGGGACGGCGATGGAGGGCATGCCGGTGCCGGGAACGGACGAGATCTGCGCGGCGATCACCCTCGCCCGCGAGATCCTCCCCGCCGATGTGGCAGTGCAGATCCCCCCAAACCTTATTGACGCATCGCGCCTTGTGCGGTGCGGGGTGAACGATCTCGGCGGGGTCTCGCCGCTCACGATCGACTACGTCAACCCCGAACACCCCTGGCCGCAGCTCGATGAGCTCCGGAGGGTTGCCGGGGATGCCGAACTCCGCGAGCGGCTCTGCATATACCCGCAGTATATCGAGAAGAAATGGTACTCCCCGCGCCTCCAATCCCTGATCCTGCGCCTCGCGGAGAGGCTCGCGGCATCCGGCCGGGACTGCGGTGCATAACCTCATGACGAATACCAGACAACACATATCCGGAGATTTGGCCCATGAAACAGGTTGACCTCCTCTACACAGGGAAGGCAAAGTCCGTCTACCGTACCGACGACCCGGAAGTCTACATCATGAAGTTCCGGGACGACATCACGGCGTTCGACGGCGGAAAGAAAGATACCCTGGGCGGCAAGGGGAGATACAACTCGGAAGTCTCCTCCTTCTTCTTCAGGTACCTGGAAGAGAACGGAATCCCGACCCATTACCTCTCAAGCATCGAGCCCGGCACCTTCGCGGTGCGGAACCTCACGATGATCCCGCTTGAGGTGATCGTGAGAAACGTCGCGGCCGGGTCCATCGTGCGCAACTACCCGTTCAGGGAGGGCGAACCGCTCGACCCGCCGGTGATCGTCATCGACTACAAGAGCGACGCCCACCACGACCCGATGTTGAACGACGACCTGATCTACGCTCTTAAACTCGCGACACCCGAAGAACTCGACGAGATCAAGGCCATGGCGCTCGCGGTGAACGAGGTGCTCAGGGAGTATCTCGACGCCCGCGGGATCACCCTGGTCGACTTCAAACTCGAGTTCGGCAAGCATAACGGGAAGATCGTCGTCGGCGACGAGATCAGCATGGACTCGATGCGGCTCTGGGACAAGGAGACCGGGGCGTCCCTCGACAAGGACGTCTACCGCTTCAACAAAGGCGACGTCATGGAGACCTACGCCGGCGTCGCGAAGCGGATCCTCTCTCCGCCACCCGAGTAAGGCTGCATGCAGTACGACATGAGGATCACCATCGCCCTCAAAGAGGGCATGCTTGACCCCGAGGCGCGTGCCATCCGGCACGCCTCGCGAACCCCGGGTTCCCGACCGAAGACCTGGGCACGGCGATCTGACGCCGGAGAGCAACCCGAACGGGTCGGCGGAGAATATCGCGGGCATCCTCCCGGAAGGGAGAAACGTGCTCGCGATGATGCCGCACCTCGAACGGGCGAGCGAATCAGTGCCGGGATCGGAGGACGGAATCAAGATGTTTAAGTCGATGATAGCCTATATCGAAGAACAAGGGCACCGTCAAACCAGATATCAGGAGTTTCTGCAATGAGTGAGAATGGAATCGAAGAGGCACGGGACAGGGCAAAACAGCTCGCAAAGGAGAAAGGCTACATCTTGAACGTCGACGAGAGGCAGCTCGAGGCCGTCCTTCGCGGGCTCGCCCGGAACCAGGAGCGGTTCGGGGCGGCGTACTGCCCCTGCAGGCTCCGGAGCGGGGACCCCGAGAAGGACCGGGTCATCGTCTGCCCCTGCATCTACCACGAGAAAGAGATAGAAGAAGAAGGCGCCTGCCACTGCCGGCTCTTCTTCAAGAAGAAGTCCGAATAACCCCTTTTTTATCCCGCGGGGATGCGCTGCACCCCCGGGCAGGCAGTTCATCTTCTATACGACCTCCCGTGCCTGAGAGCGCTGTAGACCGCGTAGAACCCGACGATCACCGCAACCACGTAGCCCAGCGTGGCGAGGAACGAGATGTAGCCGGGGATCGGGAGATCGGCGATTCTGAGTATCAGCGACGAGCCGACGACGATAGCACCGACGACCACCGCGACGATGATCTTGTCGCTCGTCCGGTCGACGACGTTGACAATCTCGGTGAGGTCGCGGTTCTCGAGCTCGATCGTGACGGTCCCCTCCGAGAGGGTCTTCAAGGTCTCGTTCACGTTGCCCGGGATGGCAAGGAGGCCTTCGGCCGCGCCCAGGACCGACCGCAGCGCGCCCGTCAGGTTGTCCGGCGAGAAGCGCTGCGCCGTGGCGATCTCCATGAGGTATGGCCGGATCCTCTGGTCGAAGTTGAACGCCGGGTCGAGCCGGGTGCCGATGTCCATCACCATGACGATCACCTTCATCATGATCATCATCGTCGGGGGCACCCGGATGTGGTACCTGCGGAGGGTCTCGGTCAGGCCCCGTATCGTCGTCGCCAGGTTCACCTGCTCGATCTTCGTCTCCCGGTAATCGAGCAGGACGACATAGAGATCGTCTTTTACGGCATCGAGCACCGCAGGGCTGATCCGGACGTCGAGGCTCCTGAACGCCGAGATCACCCCATCGACGTCGGTCCGGGTCATCGCGAGGAGGAGGTCGATGAAGACCCGCCTTCTCTCCGGGCGGAGGACGCCGACGATGCCGAAGTCAAGAAAGATGATCTCGCCCCGGCCGGTCACGAGCAGGTTACCCGGGTGGGGGTCGCCGTGGAAGAAACCGTCGACGAAGATCTGCTTGACGTAGGCCTCAAACCCGGTCGCGGCGACCTCCTCCGGGAAGAGGCCGAGGGCCCGGATGGCCGCAACATCGTCGATACGCACGCCCTCGACGTAGTCCATCGCGAGCATCGAGGGGCCGGAGAGGCTCCAGTAGACGCGGGGGATCTTCACGCACGGCATATCCGCGAGGTTCCGCTTGAGCCGCTCCGCGTTCATCCCGTCCTGCGTGAAGTCGAGTTCGCGCCGGATCTGGGTCGTGAACTCGTCCACCATCCCCTCCAGGTTGTAGACCCGCAGGTCCGGGAAGATCGATTCCGCCCGTGTCGCAAGCGACCGCAGGATGACGAGGTCGGTCTCGATCAGGTCGACGATCCCCGGCCGCTGCACCTTGAGGGCGAGGACCCGGCCGTCCCTCGTCACGGCCCGGTGCACCTGCGAGAGCGAGGCCGCCGCGACCGGCTCCGCCTCGATGATATCGAAACAGTCTTCAAGATTCGGGCAGTAGCGCCGGATCACCGGCCGGATCTCCGCATACGGGACAGGGGCGACCCGGTCCTGGAGCCTCTGCAACTCCTCGATGAGCGCAGGGGGAAGAAGTTCCCGGCGGGTGCTCATGATCTGGCCGAACTTGATGTAAGTCGGCCCCAGCTCCTCGATGGCGAGCCGGATCCGTTCGTACACTGACCGCTCGTCCCTCTCGGCTCGCCGGAACTGCCGCAGCCGCTCCCCGCCGGGAATCATCTCGTCGACCAGAATCCCGAAACCGTACTTGACCAGCACATCCGCAATCTGGCGGTAGCGCTGGAACCGGGTGACCATCGGGGGTGAATCGGCACTCCCGATACTTAAGGAATTGGAGGGGTCGGGTCATCCCCGGGAGAGGGTCTTCCAGGGATAGGGGACGGCGAGGAAGAGGGGGATGGCAAGGGCGATCGCGAGCGGGATCGTCATGAGGCCGAGCGTGAGCGTGGTCATGTCGGCGATCCACCCGGTGGCCGCGACCCCCATCCCGCCGACGCCGACCGCGAGGCCGAGCATCAGGCCGGAGACGAGCCCGACGTTCCCCGGCGCGATCTCGTGCGCCATCGCGACGGTGACGGCGAAGGTCGACCAGAGGATGAACCCGAAGATCATCAGCGCGACGAGCGAGACGACGCCCCCCGCTGTGAGGAAGACGATGAACGGCGGGACGGCGGCAACAAGCCCGACGATCGTGTACTCCTTGCGGCCGTAGCGGTCGGAGAGTTCGCCCCCGACCACCTGCCCCACGACCCCGGCGATGAGCATGGCCGAGACGAGCAGGTTCGCGGTGACGAGGTCGATCCCCCGCAGGGTGAGGATGGTGGGGAGGTAGGCGACCGAGCCGAAGATCGCCCACGCCCGGAGGCCCGAGGCCGCGACCAGGAGGACGATCGCCCGGTAGGCGGGCCGCTCCGTCCGGGGGGCGGCCACCGGGGTCCTGAGGCGCTCGGGGGGCGGGAGGATCCGCCGGAGGACCACGGCCATCACGATGCCGGGGATGGCGAGGAAGACGAGGCCCTGAAGGCCCATGAGCCCGACGGCGACCCCGGCGCAGATGGGGCCGATGGCGTAGCCGAGGTTGCCGCCGATGACGAAGTAGGAGGTGAGCCGGCCGCGGTTCGCGTCCTTGACCAGGCGGCTGACGGTGCCGAGCGCGCTCGGGTGGAAGAAGGCGTGGCCGAGCGCCGCGATGGCGACGGACGCGATGACGAGGGCGTAACTGTCGAAGAGGCCGACGATGGAGATGAAGATCGCGCTCAGGAGCACGCTCGTGCTGATATGGAAGGCGAACCCGCGGGTATCGAAGACCCAGCCGACGAGGGGCTGCACCATCGACGACGTGAGGTTGTAGACCGTGACGATCAGCCCGGCGAGGAAGAACGAGTAGCCCTGGTCGGCGATGAGGAGCGGGAGGATCGCGGGAAGAACCGGCGAGTAGAGGTCGGTCACCAGGTGGGCCGCGGAGAGCCCCCAGACCGGTTTTGTATCAGGAGTCACGGATGTCAGATCCGCCGTAAATGTATGACCTCAACCATGATATCCACTCGCTCTCTCCTGTGGTGGGCGAACGTCCGCTTCATCGGGAACGCGCACCGGATAACCTCCTCAAGCTCCGCACGGCCTTCGGTGTAGGCGGCGACGAACGGGGTCGAGCCCTCGTTGAAGATCCCGTAGACCTCGCCCGCGATCTCGAGCGCGAGGTCGATGAACGGCCGGTCGGCGTGGGCCTTCTGCGCCCCGAAGGGCGGGTTCATCACGACGGTGTCGCAGGAGAGAGCCACCCGGTCAAGGTCCGGGCTCCGGACGTCGGCGACGATGAACTCGACGGCGAGGCCGAACATCTCCGCGTTCTTCCGGGCGACGGCAATCGCGGCCGGGTCGATATCCACCCCCGTCACGGCGGCGGCGCCGAGGAGAGCGGCACCGCAGGCGAGGATTCCCGTCCCGCAGCCGAGGTCGCAGACCCGGCGGTCCTCGATAGCCCCCTGCATCGCGGCGTGGTGGAGGAGGCGGGCCGCCACCGGCGCCGGGGTCTGGTACTGCTCCAGCCGGGCCGTCGGCCGCTCGAACCCCTCGAGCCGTTCAAGCTGCATCTCGAGCTGACGGAGGTTCATGGTGCGAGGTACTCGTCGATGGTGTAGTCGTCCCAGGCCCGGACCCCGCAGAGGATCTCGAACTCCGGCGGCGTCAGCACCGGGACCGGGAACCGGATCTGGTCGTCGTAGGCGAGCCGGGGGCAGGCGGTGTTCACGTAGGCCGCAAATCCGAGGTCGAGCATCTCGGCGGGCGAGACCTCCCGCATCGCGACGAGCACCGCCTTATCGGAGAGGGCGGCGAGCCTTCGCGCCAGATCCATCCGCCGCTGCCCGCTCTTCGTGCTGACGATGACGCCGAAGTTTGCGGCGTCCTGTGCTTTGGCCATCACCGCGGCGCGGCGGCGGACCAGGCGGTCGGCGTCCACCTCCTGCGCCTCCCCGGTGTAGGGATCGAGCGCGATCACCCGTGCATGCGTCGCGAGCCGGATGCCGATGGGGTGAAAGACCCCGGTCCCGACAAAGAGGACCTCGTCCGCCCCCGTCGCCCGTGCGGCGGCGAAGTTGCAGCCGAGGACCTGCCCCGCGAGCGGTGTCCGGCCGTCACCGGGGGCGACGGCCGTCTCGATGCCGTGGTCGCGGAGGAACGATGTCATCGCGTCGATCAGGTGGACGTGCTGGACGGTCGTCACAAGGCCGATCCGGCGAGCGTGGAGAAGAGGAAGGGCTGCCTCAAGCACGCCCGGATCGAAGTCGAAGCGGACGGGCTCGTAGATGACGTCCGGCCGGCTCTCGACCGGTGCGTGGCCGAAGTGGACCAGGACGTCCGCGAACGCGAGGGCGTCGAGCGCGAGGTCGCAGGCCCCGTAACAGGGGTCGCCGCTGACGATCACCTCAAAGCCCGCAGCGCGGAGGGCGGCGGCCGTCGCCGGCGCCTGGCGTGCGAGCCCCGCGGGGAACTGGAGGGCGACCGACCGCGCCCCCCGTGCCCGGAGTTTTGCGACGATATCAGAGTAAGGTATCAACGACACGCACCTGCGTCTCGGAGACCTCGACTTGGACCAGGACCTTGAGCGGCCGGCCGATCTCCGCGTCGCCCCGGCCGATGACCACGCAGATATCGGCGATCTCGGCCCCGGCGTGTTCCAGGGCACCGATGAGGGCGCAGAGCGTCCCTCCGGTGCTGCAGACATCGTCGATGATGACGACCCGGTCGCCCGCCTCGATGCCGTTCAGGTAGAGTTCTCCCTTCGAGTAACCCGTCGTCTGGTGGACCGCGACCTCGCCGGGGAGGCCGTAGGGGCGTTTCCTGACGACCACCAGCGGGATGTCGGTCATCATCGAGAGGGCGACACCGATGTGGATGCCCATCGCCTCGCAGACGACGATCTTGTCGACCCTCTCGAGGTCGAGGCAGCGCACCATGGCGCACCCGATCTCGCGGAGGATGGCGGGCTCAAGCAGCGGCACCCCGTCGGTGATCGGGTGGATGAAGTAGTTGTACTCTCCCCGCTTCATGATGGGGGAGGCTTCCAGGGACTGAATCAGGCGTTCAAGCATGTATATCACACATATCGTTCAGGAATGCCTCGATGACGTCGCGGGTGACGTGGGGCATGCAGACGATCCGCATATGCCCCGCCCGCGTCCGCGAGACCCGCCAGCCGGCGGGCGGATGGTCGCAGGAGAAGGTCGCCACGTTGACGTCGGGGGTCACGGCCCGCGGGCAGCCGAGCGTCTCCATCCCCTCGATCAGCCTCCGGGTGTTCTCCATGCACCCGGCGACCACCGCCCGCATCCCGTCCATCCCGAGATACTCGAGGACGGCGACGGCGGCCGCGACCGAGGCGCCGGGCCGGGTGCCCGCGAGGGTGCACTCCTGCTTCACCGTCAGGTAGGGCGTTTCGACGTTGAGGTGCGAGAAGCACGAGGGGTCCCGGACGAGGAGGCAGCCCGCCGGGATGGTGCTCATCCCCATCTTGTGGGGGTCAACAGAGATCGAGGAGACACCGGGGAGCCGGAAGTCGAACGGGACGGGGTTCTCCAGGAACGGGACGACCATCCCCCCAAAGGCGGCGTCGATGTGGAGGAAGACGTCGTGGTCGAGGGCGATCTCGGAGAGGGCGGCGACGGGGTCGACGACGCCGTACTCCGTCGTCCCGACGATCCCGACGAGAGCGACCGTCTTCTCATCGATAAGACCGTCGGCCGCCTCCGCGTCCATCCGGTACTCCTTATCGAGCGGTGCGACCCGCATCTCGAGCCCCAGGATGTCGCAGGCCTTCTGGAACGAGAAGTGGCCCGACGCCGGGACCACCACGTTCGGCGATGCCACCGGCTTCAGTTTCTTTGCGATCCGGAAGGCCTGGATGTTCGACTCCGTCCCGCCGGAGGTGGCATAGCCCCCCGCACCGGGGTGGTGCATCAGGGTGCCGAGCCTCTTGACGAGGAGCTCTTCAAGGGAGGCGGTCCCGGGGAAGAGCCCCGGGTCGCCGAGGTTGGTCTCGAGGAAGAGCGCGTGCGCCCGCGCCGCAACCGGGTGGGGCGGGGTGCACATCGAACTCAGGATGTTCCGGTAGCCGAGGTCCTCCTGTCGCTTTGACAGGAGGAAGGAGAAGAGGTCTTCCTCAGGGCACCC
>DALN01000089.1:18681-29459 GCA_002499455.1 Methanoculleus sp. UBA77
CCGGCCTGGCCGCAGATGGAGCACTCGACCCCATGCTTCCGGCAGGCTTTGATCGCGTATGCGATCAGCTTGAGCACGGCAGGGTGCTCGGGCTCGTACATGTCCGCGACGTTCTCGTTGTTCCGGTCGATGGCGAGCGTGTACTGGATGAGGTCGTTTGTCCCGAAGGACGCGAACCGGATCCCGGCCTTGATGAAGTCCTCGACCAGGACGGCGCTGCCCGGGATCTCGATCATGATGCCGAGGGTCGCCGTCTCCACGTCGACGCCCCAGTCCTTCATCATGCTCCGTGCCTGGACGAACTCTCTCGGGTGGTTGACCATCGGGAACATCACGCCGAGGTTGTCGTAGCCGGCAGCCCAGAGCCTCTTGAAGGCCTCGACCTGGAGGCGGAACTGGTCGGGGCTCTGGAGGTCCCGGCGGATCCCGCGCCAGCCGAGCATGGGGTTGTGCTCGATCGGCTCGTCGTGGCCGCCTTCCATGTTCCGGAACTCGTCGGTCGGGGCGTCGAGCGTCCGGACCCAGACGGGCTTGCCCGGGAAGGCGTCGAGGACCGTCTTGATGCCCCCGTAGAGCTCGGCGATGAACTCCTCTTCCCGCCCGTTCTCGATGTACCAGTTCGGGGTCTTGTTCAGGCCGAGGATGAGGTGCTCGATCCGGAGGAGGCCGACGCCGTCCGCACCGGTTGCGGCGGCCCGCTGTGCGGCCTCGGGCAGGGAGACGTTCACCTTGACGAGCGTGCCGGTGACGACCGGGGCGGGCGCTGCCGCCGCCACGGCTGCCGGTGCGGCCGCCGCAGGCGCCGTGACCGCTCCCTCGTAGATGATGCCCTTCTCACCGTCGACGGTGACGATCTGCCCCTCCTGGAGGATCTTCGTCGCCTTCTTGGTCCCGACGACCGCCGGGGTGCCGAGCTCACGGCTCACGATGGCCGCGTGGCAGGTCATCCCGCCCTCGTCGGTGACGATGGCGCTGACCCGGCGCATCGCCGGCACCATGTCGGGGTTGGTCATCTTCGTGACCATGATGTCGCCGTCCTTGACGGCGCTCGTGTCCTTGACGTCCCGCACGATCACGACCCGGCCGCTCGCGATGCCGGGGGAGGCGCCCTGGCCTTCCACCAGCACCACGCCGAGAGCGCCTTTCGGCTGCCCTGCGCCCTGTGCACCGGCACGGGGGATCTCCGGCCGCTTGATCGTCGTGATAGGCCGGGACTGGAGGATGAAGACGTCGTTTCCGANNGATCGCCCACTCGACGTCCTGCGGGACGCCGTAGTGGTCCTCGGCGATCTTGCCGAGTGTCGCAAGCCGTGCCACCTCCGCGTCGGAGAGGACCGGGGCGGTCCGCTGTTCGGGGGTGAGGGTGACGATCTTCGTCCCGTGCCGGCCTTCCGGCACGATCATGATCTCCTTCTCGGCGATCAGGCGGTCGACCACGCGCCCGGAGCGGAGGTCATAGACGTAGTTGTCGGGGGAGACGCTGCCGGAGACGACGGCCTCCCCGAGCCCCCAGGAGCCCTCGACGATCGTCAGGGGCTCGCCGGTGACGGGGTGGGAGGTGAACATGACACCGGACTTCTCCGACCGGATGAGTTCCTGGACGACGACGGCGATATTTACGCTCCGGTCGTCGAACCCCTGCTTCGCCCGGTAGTAGATAGCACGCGCGCCATAGAGCGAGGCCCAGCAGCGCTGGACGGCATCAAGGAGGTTTGTTTCGCCGAGGATATTGAGAAAAGTCTCCTGCTGACCGGCAAAACTGGCGTCAGGCAGGTCTTCTGCGGTGGCGCTCGACCGGACGGCGACGACCGTTCCGTCGGCACCCATCCGGGTGTATGCATCGATGATCTCTTCGCGGATCCGGTCGGGCATCTCGACGCTCATGACGAGATCCTGCACATCCTTCGATACGGATTCCAGTGCTCCGTTGTCGTCGACATCGAGGCGCTCCAGCCGGCGGAAGAGCGTCTCCTCGATCCCGGTCTCAACAAGGAACCTGCGGAATGCCTGGGCGGTCACCACAAACGCTTTCGGCACGGGGAGGCCGATCGAGGTCATCTCCCCGAGAGAGGCCCCCTTTCCACCTACGGAGGGGATATCTTCCTTTTTTATTTCTTCGAGCCACAGAACGTTGGGCATTTCCTTCATGCTCGCACCACACATATACTTCTCACCATTACATAAAAGATTTCGGAGGAAAAAGCATCAATACACATGATGTCGTATCAAATATGGGTTGAACTGTGAAATATAGAGTGCTGGTCAGCGACCCGCTGGCAGAGGAAGGGATTGACATCCTGAAGGGATTTGCCGATGTGGATGTCAACACCGGGCTGAGCGAGGATCAGCTCGTTGATATTATCGGAAATTACGATGCCCTGCTGGTACGGTCGGGCACCGAGGTTACGGCGCGTGTCATCGACGCAGGAGCAAAACTCAAGTTCATCGGCCGTGCCGGGGCCGGGGTCGACAATATCGATACCGACGCGGCAACCCGCAGGGGCATCGTCGTTGCAAACGCTCCTGAAGGCAATACGCTCGCGGCCACGGAGCACACGATGGCGATGATGCTCTCGCTCGCGCGCAACATCCCCCAGGCGACCGCTTCCCTGAAGAAGGGCGAGTGGAAGCGCTCGAAGTTCATGGGCGTCGAGCTGAACGACAAGGTCCTCGGCATCATGGGATTCGGGCGGATCGGCCGCGAGGTGGCGAAGCGTGCACAGGCGCTGGAGATGAAATGCATCGCCTACGACCCGTTCATCACCAAAGAGCGGGCGGCAAGCCTCGGCGTCGAGATGGTGCCGCTTGACGAGCTCTTCCGGAGAGCAGACGTCATCACGGTCCACACGCCCCTGATCAAGGAGACCCGCCACGTCATCAACGCCGAGACGATCGCCACGATGAAGGACGGTGTCCGGCTGATCAACTGCGCCCGCGGCGGGATCATCGACGAGCAGGCGCTTGCAGACGCGATCGCGAGCGGCAAGGTCGCCGGTGCGGCGCTCGATGTCTTCGAGAACGAGCCGCCGACGGACTCCCCGGTCCTCGGCCTCGATAAGGTGATCGTCACCCCGCACCTCGGCGCAAGCACCGTCGAGGCGCAGAAGAACGTCGCGATCTCGGTCGCGAACCAGTGCATCAGCGTCCTATCAGGCGGTGCGGCGAAGTACGTGGTGAACGCACCGATGATCCCGGCAGAGCAGCAGGCGGTCATCGAGCCCTACGCGGCCCTTGCGCAGAAGATGGGGAGCCTCCTCATCCAGCTCATCGATGGAAGGCTCGAGTCGATCAAGATCACCTACGGCGGCGAGGCGGCAGCCCTGCCGAACACGAAGTTCATCACCCGCGTCATCCTGAAGGGCATGCTCGACCCGATCCTCCAGGCCCCGGTCAACTTCGTGAACGCGGAGTTCGTTGCAAAGGAGCGCGGCATCAAGCTGAGCGAGACGACGACGGAGGAGGCGCACGGCTTCCGGAACATCATCAGCATCACCGCAAAGACCGATAAGATGACCGAGTCGGTGAGCGGCAGCGTCTCGGCCCCGGACCACGCGCGGATCGTGAGCATCGGCGGCTACCTGACCGACCTGACCCCGACCGGCCACGTGGTCATCTCCCGCCACACCGACAAGCCGGGCATCATCGGCAAGGCCGCGACGATCCTCGGCCGGGTGAACGTGAACATCGCCGGGATGCAGGTAGGACGCCACAAGCCCGGCGAAGAGGCGCTGATGGTCCTCACCGTCGACTCTGCGGTTCCGGCAGAGGCGATGGAAGAGATCAAGAAGATCGACGGGATCCATACGATAAAGCACGCCGAGATCTGATCGGTCGATCACCCCCCATGTTGTGCCGCGTGCCGGCCCCCGATAGAGGGGAGCCGGCACAAACCGGCCGTACGGGGACAGGAAATCTATTTATACCCGAGACACCAACCTTATTAATCGTCGGGCAGACACGGGCTCGTGGTCTAGCTGGTTATGACGTCGCCTTGACATGGCGGAGGTCCTGAGTTCGAATCTCAGCGAGCCCATCACCGTTTTTGAAACGATTGATTTCTTGAAGTCCTTTTCCTGGAGATACAACCCTCTCCAGGGTTGATAAATCCGGTATTTTCATGCCTCTCGCTATGTGGGCGATCGTGCCTTCCCCGGAGCATGATCCGCGGCCCCCGCTTTCCACCGGATTTTTTGCCGGCTGTCCGTGCGCAGTTTTTTCCCGCAGTTTTTACTCACTCCGTGCCCAGTACTTCGCTAAAATATTTGAGACCTCACCCGGCGGTCAAACCACCAACCTCCCTTCGCGGCTTCGCGTTCTTCGCGTGAGGCTCTCTGATCGTCAGAGACTGAAAACTCACGCGAAGTCGCGAAGAACGCGAAGTTCAGTGTCCGGATGCTGTTATCTCACCTTCGTACCTTCAGTACCCGATATTTGGCCCTTAGATCCATCCCACTATACGTCTCCGTTACGACCGCACCATGCCATGCTGGGTGCCAGAATTAGCGAAGTAATGGTGCCATGCTCCAGCCCGGAGCCGGATGAGAGGGCGTGCAGTCACCCGACAGTCCCGCCACGACCGCTCACGACACCTACCGCCCACGACCGACGTCGGGCTCGGGTCCCTGTCTCACACGAAGATTTATCACCGGTGTCGTCCCTCACCGCGGCACGGTTCCCCGCCCGACGGGCGGGGGATGCCGGGAGGGGGAAGAAGAGATGACCACCGCGCAGGTGCTTGAGCCCGGGCAGAAGACGGCCGATTCCCGGGCGGCCGAGACCGAACAGAGGATGACCGACGACGAGCATGAGCGCGATGTAGGCGAGGTACACGACGAGCAGCTTCAGGCCGTCGAGAAAGAGCCGGCCCCAGCCGCCGAACTCCGGGGCCGGGCCTCCCCGCATGATCCGGACGAAGTAGCCGTAGATGAGCGGGAAGACGATGACGGAGGCGATGAGCTGGAGCCACCGGACCCAGCCTCCCCGGAGGATGTTCCCTGTGTAGTCAAACGAGTCTTCGAGTACTCTCTGGTAGTTTACGGACAACGTATCACCCTGCGAATCGATCCCGAAACTCCGGGCCGCGGTGCATGCCGGACGGGCCGATTCGGGATGCCTCACTATAACGGGTATATCGGGCAACGATCTTCTTGAACGCTTCGATCCGGCTTGAGGGCTGCGCAGATGGGTTCCCTTCCACAAACCCGCGGTCCCGATTGTACAGCCCAGCCCGGCGGTGACCTTTCGCAACGCATGGAACGTTCGCCGGGTAGCCCTCATCCCGGTCGGTCCGCCCGTCGTGCATGTTGATATCCCGGCCGAGCAGACGGCAGAAGCCAGCGTCAGGGGTGGCGCAACCCTCATCATCACCGGCGTCAATCACTCTGCAATGAAACCCCGGGACCTCTCCATCGAGGAGAAGCGGCGGCTCTTCGATTGGCTCGCCGGGCTGCTCTCGAATCGAGAGGAGATTCTCTTTGCCTACGTATACGGGTCGTTTCTGCACGGTCCCTTCCGCGACATCGATATCGGCGTCTTCCTGCAGGCCGACAGCAGCGGAGCAGCCGCTCCGCTCCGATACGAGATGGCGCTTGAGCAGGAACTGGAAGATGCCATGGGCGTGCCCATCGACGTCAGGGTCCTGAACGCCGCGCCCCTGCCGTTCGCTTACTCGGTCCTGCAGACCGGGGAGGTGCTCGTCTCCCGCGATGAGAAGGCTCGCTGCGACTTCGTGTGCAGGATATACACCCACTACCACGATTTCGCCTACTACCGGGAGCGTTACCGGCGGGAGGCGCTTGGTCTCCTGCGATAGCGAGAAGGTCACCGCCCTCTCGTCGGAGCTGGTGCAGGCCCAGGGCGGGGTGACGGATCTTGCGGTCGCTTGAAGGTGCCGCGAGCCCGTGCTCCGGAGAGATCGGCCCCGGCCCGGGGCGCACGAGAACCTGTTTCAATGCAGGCGATCCCTGTGATCCGGCTGAGAAGGTCGCTCGCGAGGATTATGTCGGAGCGATCAGAACCGTTCCAACCCCGAAGTCCACAACGGCATCGTGTCACCGTTCTGCGTCGCCGTGATCAGCGCGTCGCGGATGTCGGCGATCCCACCCACAACCGGCAGGCAGGAGAACCCGATCCACCCGACCATGTAGTAGGGCGACGAAGCGGTCTCCTCCCCGACCAGCCAGTAGAACGACCCGTCGGGCAGCCCGGTCTCCCCGAACGTCGCCCCAAGGATGATGGCGCGCCCGATCTTGGCGAGGTTGATCTCCCCGCTCGCGGCAGGCGTCAGCGGGTCGGGGTCAGCGCCGTCGCGGAGGCCGTCACCGTCGGTATCCGGGTTGAAGGGATCGGTGCCGTACTCGAACTCGGCCATGTCGTCGAGGCCGTCGTCGTCGGTGTCCGCCTTCGTCGGGTCGCTCCGCTGCCTGAAGTGGGTCTTGCCGTTCGCGTCGGTGATGGGCTCCCGGGCCTCAAAACCGTCGGAAAGTCCGTCGCCGTCGGTGTCGATTGCATATGTGTCGGGCGTATGCTGGTTGCCGAACCCGTCGGTATAGCCACCCTCGAAATCGTCCAACAGGCCGTCTTCGTCCCGGTCGCCGTCGGTCAGGGTTGCGATCCCCGGCGCGGTCTGGTCTTTGACGACCGTCACCGTCGTGGTGAACAGCGCGTAGCCGTCCTTCAGGACGGCGACCCGGTACGCGCCGATGAGAACCTGTAACAAGAGCCCTAAAAAGAGGTGACTGAGGTAAAACGCTTACTCGATACCTTTCAGGTCGACACGGCCATCGATCCGGACATAATCCCCCTCCTTCAGTTGGAGGCGGAAGTATCGCTTATCGATCTCGATTATAACCTTTCCAACCCCGAAATCTACAACGGCATCGTATCTCCGCTCGGCGTCGCCGGGATCGTCCGGGACGATGATCGCATCGATGCGCCCGTTCACTTCCAGGAGGGGCAGCGCAGGCTCTGCATAGATCTGTCGATCGACGATCTTGCTCTTCTCCAGCATGTCCACCAACATCCGCAGCATGACTTTTCCGTCTCTTCCGACCATCGCGGGAGTACAGAGTAGATCGTCATCGAAGACCGATGTCCGGGTGCCATCTGCGAACTCGACGCGCACGACCTGCGTATAGACCGTGCCTTGGTATTCGGCGTCCGGTCTCACGCTCACGATGCGGACGGGAATCGTAAGGTTTTCTTTCAGCATTCCCGTTGGAATGCCGCCCGTTTCGGGATGTGCCGTCACGAGATACCCGTTGTCGGCGACAAGGAGGCGCAGTGTCCTCCCAGAGGTCGGCTCGACGTACCGGTACACGTTTTTCTGGACCTCGACGCCCTCCCGGGCACCGGTCATAATGAGGTCTTTGACCTCTTCCCGTTTCACATAGTCCAAACCGAACGCGGAATAAAACTGGTTGCCCGACGGAGTGTTGACATGGTTAGCGACGATGTGGACCCAGCCGCTTCCTTCCGTGTCATCCAAATCCCACACGCCAACTAAATCTTTCCGGCTTATTCCGACCCGGATGTAATCTCCTATCTGGTAGTCAGGAAAGGAATCACGTTCTTGATGGCAAAGATCAACGCCAATCGTACCCATACCTATGTCAATATAAAAAGTAGGATGATTCTTATCGATATCAACGATTTCGCCAAAAAATAAAATAGGTCCCTTTTCTAGACTGATCTCATCTTCAGGCGAGTGATACTTTGATTCGACGCCTTTCATAGGTAAAGCCAGTTTTTCGACATGGGCACAAAATGCCGAAACGCCTACTGTCTTGATTGTGCCCACCATCTCGTCCCTGCTGCTCCCGTCCGGGTCAAACAGGTAAATTATCGTTCCATCCTGCAATTCAATAAAGACAGTCTGCTCGCACACTTCTCCATGGTCGTCCAGCATGCCGAGAATATTTTTTAGAATCTTTCCTCTCACTCGTGCTCGAAACATCTTTATCACCCCGTCAACTAACTGAACAGACTCCGGATGTGTGGTGGAACCTTACCCTTACTAACGGACAGTGGATAAGCCGTACGGAGATACCCATTGTCACCAATCACGACTAGTAAAAAGTGCTCTTCATCGATCTTCTTCCAATATCGAATAGAACTCCTCGGATCCATTGTTCCTGTCTTCGCACAATCCAGTATCAGATCTTTAATAAGATCTCTATTTACGTACTGTTCACCCAGTGGTAGAAATTGATTTCCGGAGTTCGGATTAATGATATGATTGTTGACAATATGGATCCAGCCTGTGCCTCCTTCTTTATCGTAAACCCACGATGTCGCACCTGCAGCCGTACCAAGCTTTCCCTCCTCCAGCCAGATGACCTTCCCGTCCGCCCGCTTGACGACTGCCAACGTCCGCAACAGGTTTCCGTTGCTTCTCACGACCACCTTCAGCTCATCCTCGGTGATCCCGTTTATTAGCAACCGATCGATCACCTCGTCGCCGTGTGCTTTACGAATAGCGTTTATCGCTTCCGCGGCCTCATCCGTATATGGCGCAACCCCGACCAGCAGCACCATCGCCGGCTTCAGCAGCTCCGGATGCTTCAGGACGAACTTCCCGACGACCTCCGCGACCTTCGCCGCGTCCCCGTAGGCCGGGATCAGCGCGGCGAGGTTCAGCCCCGTCCCGACCAGGTCGCCCCGCGAGATCGCCGCCGCGATGTCCCGGAGGTCGCCGACGACGATGACGCCGCTCGCGACCCAGCCGCCCAGGTAGAAGAGATTGTCGTGGTCGTCGGCGCCCCACTCGCCGAGGACAGCGCCGAGCAGGAACTCCCGGCCCATCTCCAGCGGCCCGAACCGCTCCTCATAGACCAGCGGGTCGTAGTCGGGATCGTACCACTCCTCGTAATCGGAGTGGCCGTCGACGTCGGTGTCGGCCGACCAGAGATCGGTGCCGATGGTGTTCCACTCCGCCGCGTCCGAGAGCCCGTCCCCGTCGGTGTCCGCGCAGAGCGGATCGCTCTCAATCTCTGGGAATCAGTTAATTTGATAGAGCAACTAATCAGACATTCCCTGTGGAACTGGTCCCAAAAAGATTGACCAGGTATCAGGGAGTCATAACAATCGAACCACGAACCGCGAGCGCTTTTTCGCAGAGCTCAATGAGCTTGCGGAGAGTGGGGATCGTTCCTGCAAATTCACTTCTAGCAGGTGGAGATGCTGTGCTGACATCCGTCATTCGTTTATACCCTATCTCTTCAGTACTGCTCAATAAAACGGTACCACTCCTTTCGAGCTGCGTGAGCGTATCCAACATGCTTCTACAAAAAGTGAGGAGTTTCAGAATGTCCTCCGATTCAAAGATCATTTCGTCTTCAATGTAATCCGTATAATCTGTTATTCTATTAAATTCGCTCATATCAAGCCCCGCTTTTCTTCCTACAGTGATAATGCCGCTTATTGACATGTCGACAATAAATTCTCGTCTTCCGTCCGGGGTCTCAATTTCAAATCTAATCGCCATCCTACTTCACCCAGAGATTGTTTTGAATATTTCGGTGATTTCTATGCTCGTATAATCGAGATAATGATTATAGTTGTATCCATTCTTTGGGCCAACAGTAAACGTTTCCAGCAGTACAGATCTAAACTGCTCGGGTCTAAGGCCCTGATCCGTTGAAATAAAGTGACCGCCATTAATTACGTTTAAATTAGCTTGAATTTGCTCACCCGCCAATTTCGCTTTTCTCATTCCCGATTTCGTCTGCACAATAGTAACAACAACATCGTTTCTCACGACGGCGTGGTCGATCTCAGCCAGCGTGTTACCGGTCGCCCCCAGTAGTTTGACATTGGATATGACCGAGTACCCACTGGAAGGAGGGTATCTATTTTTCAATACTGTTGCTTCGGCAATGATCTCCGCCACGTCTCCAACCCGTTCAGGCGTTCTTCCCGACCCCAAAATAATCCCGAGACCCTCGTTGATACTCCGCAGACTGATCTTGCCTATCTGATCATATTTATGCAATTCACCAATCCTCACATCGGAGACCCCTTTCGCCTTCAGGGCATCGATCAGTTCGTCGCCGTGGACTTTCCGGAGCACCTTCATCATTTCAGCAATATCGTCGATCTCCGGCGCGACCCCGACCAGCAGCACCATTGCGGGCTTCAGCAGCTCCGGGTGCTTCAGGACAAACTTCCCGACGACCTCCGCAACCTTCGCCGCGTCCCCGTACCCCGGGATCAGCGCGGCGAGGTTCAGCCCCGTCCCGATCAGGTCACCCCGCGAGATCGTCGCGGCAATATCCCGAATATCGCCGATGACGATGACCCCACTCGCGACCCACCCACCGAGGTAGAAGAGATTGTCGTGGTCGTCGACACCCCACTCCCCGAGGACAGCGCCGCAGAGGAACTCCCGGCCCATTTCCAGCGGCCCGAACCGCTCCTCATAGACCAGCGGGTCGTAGTCGGGATCGTTCCACTCCTCGAAGTCGGAGTGGCCGTCCCCGTCGGTGTCGGCCGACCAGAGGTCGGTGCCGACGGTGTTCCACTCCAGCGCGTCCGAGAGCCCGTCCCCGTCGCTGTCCGCGCAGAGGGGATCGCTCTCGATCGCGTCCTCCAGGTAGTCATCCAGTCCGTCGTCGTCCGTATCCGCCTTGTTCGGGTCGCTCCGCTGTTTGTAGTAGGTCTTCCCACCCTCGGTGACCATCTCGCCGGCCTCGTAGCGGTCGGAGAGCCCGTCCCCATCGGTGTCGATCAGGGACGAACTGGGCAGATGCCAGTTGCCGAACCCGTCGCGATACCCGTTC
>DALN01000089.1:29487-29840 GCA_002499455.1 Methanoculleus sp. UBA77
TCCTTCAGGACGTCGAGACGGTGCACGCCGACGGGGATGCCCGGGAGGGTCAGTTGCCCGGATACTGCCGAGGTGACGCCCTGGTAGGTGTTGTCGAGATAGACCGCCGATCCCGTCGGGGAGGACGTCACCGCGATCGCGCCCGTCTGGGCGGTCAGGTCGAAGTAGACGCTCGTCTGCTGGCCGGCGTTGACGGAGACAATCCTGCTTACAGGGTTGTAACCCTCCTTCCGGACCTCGACGGTGTAGGTGCCGGCAAGGAGATCCGGGACGATCCCGTTCGTGCCGCCGCAGAAGATGTTGTCGACATAAATGGCGGCCTGGTTCGGCGTCGACGTGACGTAGAGCGAGCC
>DALN01000017.1:0-21954 GCA_002499455.1 Methanoculleus sp. UBA77
GAGCAGCTCGTCCGTATCGACCGCGAACTGATCCAGAAGTATCACCCGAAATACCGGAAGAAGGCACAGGGGTAAGTCTCCATGGCGCTGCGAGATATCAAGCCGACCCGATCCGAGCTGATCAACGTCAAGCGACGGATCAAGCTCTCGGAGCGCGGCTACAACATCTTAAAGATGAAGCGCGATGGGCTGATCCTGGAGTTCTTCAAGGTGCTGCAGCAGGCCAAAGACAGCCGCGGCGCAATGATGCAGCGCTATCAGCACGCAATGGAGATGATCGCCCTCGCGGAGACCGTCGAGGGCGCTATCGGGGTGAAGGCCGCCGCCTTCTCGACGGCGGACGTCCCCGAGATCTCCTTAAAGAGCAAGAACATCATGGGCGTCGTCGTCCCGGAGATCGAGTCTTCGGCGGTGCGGAAGGGCGTGCTCGACCGCGGCTACGGGATGCTCGGCACCTCTGCCGTCATCGACGAGACCGCGGAGGCGTTCGAGGATCTGCTCGAGGCGATCATCGAGGCCGCGGAGATCGAGACGACCATGAAGCGGCTGCTCGACGAGATCGAGAGCACCAAGCGGCGCGTGAACGCGCTCGAGTTCAAGGTGATCCCGGAGCTCAGTGAAGCCAGAGACTTCATCAAGATGCGCCTTGATGAGATGGAACGTGAGGAGCTCTTCCGCCTGAAAAAGATTAAGGCACGGAGCGCCTGATCAGGGTAGAGGTGATACCCGGTGGAGATCGGTACGCTTGCAGATGCAGGGAAATTGACGGGAACGGTGATGCTGCGGGTTGATTTCAACTCGCCCATCGACCCCTCCTCAAACCAGATTTTAGACGACAAGCGGTTCAGGGAGCACCTGCCGACGGTGCAGGCGCTCGAGGATGCAAGGCTCGTCATCCTCACCCACCAGAGCAGGCCCGGCAAGAAGGACTACACGACGCTTGAGGCGCACGCGGCAAAACTGGAGCGGCTGCTCGGCCGCCCGGTGACCTACGTCGAGGATATCTTCGGCCGGTGCGCCCGCGATGCCATCCGGAGCGCAAAGCGCGGGGATGTCCTGATGCTCGAGAACCTGCGGTTCGCCGCCGAGGAGAACCTGACCCTGAAGCCGGAAGAGGCGAAGAAGACCCTGCTCGTCCGGAAGCTGGCATCGATGGCCGATATCTACGTCTACGATGCCTTCGGCACGGCGCACCGGTCGCAGCCCTCGATCGTGGGGCTGCCGCTCGCGCTCCCGTCGGTGGCCGGCCTCCTGATGGAGAAGGAGGTCGCGAACCTCTCCCGGGTCTTTACCGACGCCCCGCGTCCCGTCACCTTCGTCCTTGGCGGCACGAAGGTGGACGACTCGATCGCGGTTGCGCGGAATGTCCTTGCACGGGGGACGGCTGACCGGGTGATCGTGGTCGGTGTGGTCGCGAACGTCTTCCTGCTTGCGGCGGGCTACGATATCGGGCGTCCCTCGGCCCAGCTCATCGACCAGCTCGGTTACCGCGCCGAGATCGATAAGGCAAAAGAGCTCCTTGAGACCTACCGGGACCGGTTCAGCATGCCGCACTCGGTTGCCGTCCGCGAGGATGGCGGACGGGTGGAGTACCCGGTGGATGCCGTCCCGGAGAACGCCCAGGTGCTCGACATCGGGACCGACTCGATCACCAGCCTTGCCGGGGCGATCTCGGAGTCCGGGACGGTCGTGGTGAACGGCCCCGCCGGGCTCTTTGAGGAGGATCTCTTTGCCGTCGGCACCTTCGAGCTGATGAAGGCGGCAGCCACCGTCGAGTTCTCGGTGGTGGGCGGCGGACACTCCGGCGCAGCCATCGAGCGGCTGGGTCTTGAGGACCGGTTTACGCACATCTCCACCGGCGGAGGCGCGGCTATTGAGTTCCTGACCGGGAAGAAGATGCCCGCCATCGAGGCGCTGGAGATGTCTAAGTCGATCTTCCGGTGAGGGGCTCTGCGCCCTCACGTTCATCTCTTCTCATCCGGAGTCCTTAAAAAGGGAGGTGGGGTTTGGCCTCACGGAATGAGGGTTGGGGGGTCCACACCCGGATGTTATGGCCCGGTGTTACTCGGTCTGTTGTCGCTGAACGCTGGTGCATGGAGCACCCCTTGCACCGAACACTCGTGACTCCTGATTGGTGCCTTGTAGATGGGTGTTGTGGTGATTGCTGATGGAATTGAACGACTGATGGTTGCTGGGTGTGGTCGTACCCCGATCCAGTATCTATAATGGCCCGTATATAATATTTAGCCATAATTATTTGTCGCAATATTTATCTCGAAATAATAATCCGCTCTTTGAACCATCTCCTATTGTCGTAAGCAGCCCTCCCGGGGTCGGGATGCCGGACCACAATTATTTATATACAAACACTGCCCGGAGCGGAAGGTGCCGGGCGCCGCGCCGCACCCGCGGTCATTCGCGGAGGAGGGCGAGACGGGAACCGACCGGGATGCCGATGTCCGCGCCGATAGGGCCGCACTTGACCGACATCAGGTGGGCCACGGGCGGGAGGTCGCGGTCTTCGGAGAGCGACTCGTAGTTCGCCATGCCCTTGGCGATGACGAGCGTCGCGCGGTCGAGGGCGTCGGTGAGGGCCGGGGGGGCGAGAGCCCGGTTGAGGCCGAGTTCCGCGATGCCCTCTGTTGTGGTGGTGAGCACGTCCGCCCGCCGGTCGAGGCCGAGCGCGACTGCGTCCTCGATCGTCGCGTCGTTGAGGATGGGCGCGCCCCTGACGGCGACCGTGATGTGCGACCCGTTCCGTTTGAGATGATCGATAAGGAGAGCATCGAAGACGATCTCGCCGCAGTTGTCGGCAAGATAGACCACCCGGTCCGTGAGGCCTTCCATCGCTCCGGTGTCGTCGACGGTCAGCCCCGCCGCAAACTCGCGGCGGAAGAAATCGACGAAGTTGTCGGTGACGGTGTGCGCCTTCGAGCCGTAGTCCAGCGTGTTGCCGATGACCGATGCGAGTACAAGGTCCCGGAACGACGAGAGGTCGCCGCGTACCCTCCGGCAGACCGCCGCCGCATCCTCGTTGTTGTTCGCCTTCAACGATCGGTAGGGGTCGGGATCGCCGATCATCCGGTAGGCGAGGCGATGCACCCTGCTCGCGATGACGGGCGCAGGCACCGGATCGGCGGCGATCCGCCCGAGAAGATCCCGGCACGCCTCGACGATCTCTTGAATGCGCGCCGGGTCGTCGATGCGGAGCCTGCTCTCGTACTCAACACGCGAGATCAGGCAGTCTGTACAGCCTGGATAAAACCTCATGCTGCAGAGGGTTGGATGTAATGAGCGAAAAAACAGTGTAATGGGGCCACTGCGATTTGAACGCAGGTCAGAAGACCCCCAGTCTCCTAGGATGCCCAGGCTACCCTATGGCCCCTCCCTCATAGTATATGCTCGAATTACAGATATACCTTCGCTTTGGGAGGCAGGGTTAACGGGCTTATCCCCGTGCTCTCTTGTACTCTTCGACGCTGCGTGTCAGCTGTTCCAGCTCGGTGCCGGTGATCTCCATCCTGCCCGTCAGCGTGTTGACCTCCGTGAGGAGCTGCTGGATGCGCACGTACATCACGTACATGATGAACAGCAGGCAGATGATGATCACCGAGAGCAGAACGATCATGATTGCATTGATATCAGCCATTATGATCCTCTCCTGAATAACGTGCGGGCGAGCCGCTCGATAAAACCTTCCTGAACCGCCTCGGGTTCCTCTTCGATGGGGAGACCCGCGATCTCTGCTGCAATCCTTCTGAATGCTTTTGACGATTCGGATCCCGGATACTTTACGACGACCGGCGTCCTTGCCGCCGACGCTCTCCGCACGTTCGCATCCTCGGGAATCGTGTCGATGATCCGCACACCGAGGACCTTCTCGATCTGCCTCTTGCTCATATCGGCACTGTCGAGAGTTGTCCTGTTGAGAACCGCCCCCCCGACTCTCCCGCCGATCATCTCCGTCAGGATCTTGATCTTCAGGGCATCTATGAGCGAGGAGATCTCGGGGTTCACGATCAACAGCACCTCGTCCGCCACGGAGAGCGGTATGACCGCATCGGTGTCGATGCCGGCAGGCGCGTCGAGGAGCAGGAAGTCGCAACGATCGGTGAGATCGCGCATCACGTCTTTGAGCCTCTCCGGGTCTGCGCTCTGGAACCCCTGGAGTGAGAGGCCGCTCGGCACAATCTTGAGGCCGTACGGCCCCTCGTACATTGCATCCCGGATCTGTGCCTTCCCTGCCAGGACTTCGTGAAGCGTGACCGGGGTCTCTTCGAGCCCCAGAATCAGGCCGAGGTTGGCCATACCCATATCCGTATCGACGATGCAGGTCTCCCTGCCATACTGGGCGAGTGCTGTTCCCAGGTTTGCGGTGACGGTTGTCTTCCCTGTTCCTCCTTTGCCGGAGGCGATGGTGTAGGCCCTGATCATCTAAAACCGTCTCAAGGATAGATTGCAGTAGTTATATTTAACCTTATTCGTTCACTCTGTCTCCTGCAATCGACCAAAAATACATTTCAACGCGGCAACACATCTCTCAACCGGGCTAACCCCGGGATAAACGCCTCAAATCTCTCCGGCATCGATACGGCCCGGAACGACGCTGCTGGCGCTCATCGGACTGCCGGTTCGCGGCGTCGCGTTGGAGGGCCTTCACCCTCTCCCCCCCAGTCAAAATGGGCTGAAATTGTGGCGAAAAGCGGGGTAAAGGCCCGCTGGTGACGGTGTCGATTCGATATTCATATATGATGTGACGAACACATGTTCATGGAGCTATACCGGGGTTAACCATATGAGTCATCATTCCTTCATGGAGGAGAATGCCCTGCAATGTATCGATGAGCTCCGGTCTATCCCCGAGGTTGTCGCGTGTGCCCTCGTATCCTGTGAGGGCACGGTTATGGGTAAGTACTTCCGGGAGGGTAGCCCGTCGTCCCTCTTCGCAGCGATGTGCGCGACGGTTCTTGCATCGGCAGATGCCGCCTGCAGCAGTCTCCACATCCAGCGGCCGTCCCTGGTCACCATCGCCGCAGCGGACGCTACAATCCTCATCATGGCTGTTGGGGAGGCTGCCCTGATCACGGCGGTAATAGATAAGTCTGCGGATCTTCCAACAGTACAGAGACGGTTATCATCTATAGCGGTCAGAATCGGAGGGGAGATGTGATGTATACGATACTGGTTGTCGACGATAGCCCCATGATCGTCGACGTCTTCATTACCATGCTGGAGCGCGGGGGTTATCGGCCGATCACCGCCTTCAGCGGCGAGGAGTGTCTGGAGGTCCTGAAGACGACTCCGCCGGATCTGGTCCTTCTCGACATCATGATGGAGCCGATGGACGGGTGGGAGACGCTCGGGAAGATCAAGACCGATCCTGCGACGCGGAATATCCCCGTCCTGATGCTGACGGCAAAGCCTCTCACCCCGGAGGAGGCGAACGAGTACGGCGCCTACATCGAGGACTACATCCTCAAACCCACCACCCATCACCAGCTCTACGAGGCGATCGAGCACGTGCTGGCACGCCGGCACTCCATCACCGCCGATATCGAGCGGGCACGCGAGGCCGGCGTCGACCCCCGCATCATCGACGAGTACGAGCGCCTCTCAAAGAGCGTCGATATCAACAGGCGCCTCTTAAAGATCCTGGAGACCACCTACAGCATCAAGGATGCCCGGGCGGGGATGGGGGAGGATATCACGCGGGCCATAAAGAGCATGGCGGCGAGCATCAAACTCCAGGAAGAGCGCCTGAACCAGGTCCGGGCTCAGTTCGCGGATATCTTCGAGGCGCGCTGACCCCCATCGCTCCCCTGCCTTTTCGCCCGGTCTCTCCGGGGGCCATCCCCGGTACTTCACTACTTTTAGCACCCGAGATCGAGGAATATGGTTTCATAGAACACGGCAACGTGCGGCGGATGGGGATAGCGATATAGTCTCACGGAAGAACGACGCTTCGTTCGAAGCGGAGTTGGAGCACCGAAGGTGCGGGAGAACGACGCTTCGTTAGAATGCGACGGTTCGTGAGTGCGATGGACCGAAGGTCCAGAGCTTGAGCACCGGAGGTGCGAGAACCGGAGCTGGAGAAACCTTCTGGGTTTCGGAAGCGGAGTTGGAGCACCGAAGGTGCGAGCCGCGGTGGTCCATCAGGACCGGAGCGTGAGGGTAGTTTTCAAGAGGTCAACCCATCGATTTTCCTTCGCGTCCTTCGCGCCTTCGCGTGAATTGATGGGTGAAGATACCAATACGGTCTCACGCGAAGAGCGCGAAGCCGCGAAAAGGGGTTGCTGGTTTGATCTCAGGGCAGACTGCTCCAAACGTTTTAGCGAAGTGCTGGTCCCTAGTAACTGTCTTCGCGCTCCTGCCGCCCGATATAGATGACTGCTACCGTCAGGACGAGGATTGCGGCGAGCGTCAGGGCGATGTCGAGGGGTTCGACAGGTTCGACCCCGAAGGTCAGCACCCGCCGGACCATCGCGGTGATGCCTGCGATCAGGATCGGGGTCACCAGGACCCTGCTCGTCCTGAAGTAGACCGTCACCGTCTCCAGGATCTCCACGATGATGAGGGTTAAGAGGAGTGCATGAAGCACCTGGAGTATGCCCTGCGTCATATCCTCGACGCGGACGAGCGCAACCATCTGCAGGATGACGTCGTAGAAGGAGAAGAGCGCAAGCAGCGAGAGCGAGGCAGCGATGAGCAGGTAGATGACCCGCGTCACCCAGGATATGGCAGTTATGGCCGTCTCGGCCTGGTGGTTGTGAGGCATCGTGCGGGCACCCCGTGTCGGGGCGTATATGTATGAACTGGGCACGCGGAGAGCCTTAAATATTCCGGTAGGGCCACATCCGGTGTAGAATTGAAAAGTTTATATCGTTAGACTGCGAATAATATGATACGCCTGCAAGTAAATTATTTATACTATTCTTGCATTGTAATAATGCTGGATGGCAGTACGCGCGGGGCCTATAGCTCAGTTAGGTAGAGCGTCTGGCTTTTAACCAGGTGGTCGGGGGTTCAAATCCCCTTGGGCCCGTTGCCATGGGCGTTGTCTATGGATTTTAGCAAGGTGATGCATTCTTGATACGCAATTCTTTCGTCGGTGGGGTGTAGGCGATGGGCACAACACTCGACGTACTCAACCACGAGATGGTCCCTGACCATCAGATCATGAGCGAGGAAGAAGTCGCGGACCTTCTTGCGACGTACAAGATAACTCTTGAACAACTACCGAAAATTTACCATGATGACCCTGCAGTAAAGGCTATCGGAGGCGAAGTCGGGAATGTAGTCCGGATCATTCGCGACAGCCGCACGGCGGGCAGAGCCGAAGCCTACCGCCTCATCATGAAGAGACCGAAGAAATAATTCCAAGGCCGGGGAGCTGATCCATCTGTTAGACAGAAGTGTTTTGTCGAGAGCATACTTTTCGCGGGAGCATGTAGCGCGTCACCAGTTAGACTCCTACAATTACTTCCTCCTGCATAATCTTCAGAAGGTCGTCGATGAACAACGCATCATCGAGACCGACATCGAGACCCGTGGTAAGGGCAAAGAGGCCGTATGGGTTGAACTGGGCAAGATTGAGGTGAAGAAGCCTCTCGTCCGTGAGGCGGACGGGTCGCAGTCCGAGCTCTTCCCGAGCGAAGCGCGCCTCCGCAATCTCACCTACGCGGCACCCATTCAACTCGAGATGACACTTGTCCAGGGTGAAGACCGGCAGGACCCGATCATCACCACCATCGGGCAACTGCCGGTGATGGTGGGCTCGGCCGCCTGCAACCTCTACAACATGACCGACGCCGAGCGGACCGCGCACGGTGAAGACCCCCTTGATCCCGGCGGCTATTTTGTCGTCAACGGCACGGAACGGGTGCTGATGACGCTTGAGGACCTCGCCTCGAACAAGATCATGACCGAGTTCACCGAGCGCTACAACGAGCGGATCTACGTGGCGAAGGTCTTCTCGCAGTTCCGGGGCTACCGCGCGCTCGTGATCGTCGAGCGGAACAGGAAGAACCTGCTTGAGGTCTCGTTCCCCTCGGTTGCCGGGCACCTCCGGTTCGTCGACCTGATGCGCGCGCTGGGGCTCCAGGGCGACCACGACATCGTGGAGGCGGTCTCGACCGACGAAGAGATCCTCACGTTCATGATGCAGAACCTGGAGGAGGGCGAGTGCGACACGGTCGACGAGGGCGTCATGTATGTCGGGAAGAAACTCGCCCCCAACCAGACGCGCGACTACCAGCGCAAGCGGGCGGAGTTCGTCCTCGATAACTACCTCCTCCCGCACCTGAACTACCTGATGCCGGTGGGCTTGAAAGAGGAAGACCCCGGCTACCGGGAGGCCGTCGAGAGCGTTCGCCTGGCAAAAGCCCACTTCCTCGGCCGCATGGCCGAGGCCTGCTTCGACCTGGTGCTTGACCGGCGCCGGATCGACGATAAGGACCACTACTCGAACAAGAGGCTGAAACTCGCCGGCGACCTGATGGAAGACCTCTTCCGGATCTCGCTCAACCGCCTGACGCGCGACGTGAAGTACCAGCTCGAGCGGGCCAGCATGCGCCACCGCGACCTCTCGATCGGGACCGCGGTCCGCGCGGATGTCCTGACCGAGCGGCTGCTCCACCCGCTTGCCACCGGCAACTGGGTGGGCGGGCGCACCGGCGTCTCGCAGCTCCTGGACCGGGTCGACCACATGGCGGTCCTCTCGCACCTGCGGCGTGTGATCTCGCCGCTCTCGCGGTCGCAGCCTCACTTCGAGGCCCGTGACCTGCACCCGACCCAGTGGGGCCGGATCTGTCCGAGCGAGACCCCTGAGGGTCCGAACTGTGGGCTGGTGAAGAACTTCGCCCAGATGGTCGAGATCAGCAAGGGCGTTATCGACGAAGAGGAAGTGAAGAGTATACTGTACGATATGGGCGTCATCGCCCTCCGGAGGGAGACGGCATGAGGCAGTCACGTGTCTTCGTTGACGGGGCCCTGATCGGGCTCGTGGACGATCCCCGCGATCTGGTCGCGCGGATGCGCGAGATGCGCCGGCGCGGCGAGATATCAGGCGAGATCAACGTCTCCTACAAGGAGTTCAACAACGACGTCATCGTCCACACCGACCGCGGAAGAGCGCGCCGGCCCCTGATCGTGGTCAAGGACGGCAAACCCCTGGTGACCGAAGCCGATCTCGATCAGGTCCGGAACGGTGAGATGGCCTTCGAGGACGTCGTGCGGAAGGGCGCGATCGAGTTCGTCGATGCCGAGGAGGAGGAGGATCTCTTCATCGCCATCAACGAGGCGGATCTCACCCCCGAGCACACCCACCTCGAGATCGACCCCTCGCTCATCCTCGGTATCGGTGCGGCGCACGTCCCGTTCCCCGAGCACAACGCGAGTCCGCGTGTCACGATGGGCGCAGGGATGGTCAAGCAGGCGCTCGGCTTCGGGACGTCGAACATGAAGCTCCGGCCCGACACCCGCGGGCACATGCTCCACTATGTCCAGAAACCCCTCACCTTCACCCAGACCTCCGATGTGATCGGCTCCGACGACCGGCCTGCCGGCCAGAACTTCGTCGTCGCCATCATCTCGTATGAAGGGTTCAATATCGAGGACGCGCTCATCATCAACAAGGCCTCGATCGACCGCGGTCTCGGCCGCTCGCACTTCTTCCGCACCTACGACGGAGAGGAACGGCGGTATCCCGGCGGCCAGGTCGACCGGATCGAGATCCCGGATGAGGAGGTCTCCGGCGCGCACGGCGCCGAGTACTACGCGAACCTCGATATCGACGGCATCATCAACCCCGAGACGGTCGTCCGCGAGAAGGACGTGCTGATCGGGAAGACATCGCCGCCGAGGTTCCTCGAGGAGCCGACGAGCGAGCTGATCGCCGTCGAGAAAAGGCGCGACACCTCGGTCACGATGCGGAGCAACGAGCACGGCATCGTGGATACGGTCATCATCACCGAGGGCGAGAACTCCTCGCGTCTCGTGAAGGTCCGGACACGTGACCTCCGTGTCCCGGAAGTCGGCGACAAGTTCGCGTCCCGGCACGGCCAGAAGGGCGTCATCGGGCTCATCCAGCCCTCGGCGGACATGCCGTTCACCGAGTCGGGGATGACCCCCGACCTGATCATCAACCCCCACGCGGTTCCGAGCCGTATGACCATCGGGCATATGCTCGAGATGCTCGGCGGGAAGGTCGGGTCACTCGAGGGCCGCCGGATCAACGCGACCGCGTTCCGCGGGGAGCGCGAAGCGGACCTCCGGGCCTCGCTCAAAGGTCTCGGCTTCGCCCACAACGGCCGCGAGGTCATGTATGACGGGATCACCGGGCGGCAGTTTGCAGCCGATATCTACATCGGCGTCATCTACTACCAGAAGCTCTACCACATGGTATCGAGCAAGATGCACGCGCGGTCACGCGGTCCCGTGCAGGTGCTCACCCGCCAGCCGACCGAAGGGCGTGCCCGTGAGGGTGGTCTCCGGTTCGGTGAGATGGAGCGTGACGTGATGATCGGCCACGGCGCGGCCATGGCCTTGAAAGAGCGGCTGCTCGACGAGTCCGACAAGGTGACCCAGTGGGTCTGCGCGAAGTGCGGCATGGTGGCGATGCTCGACCGGAAGCGGAAGGTGACGCGGTGCCTTGCCTGCGGCGGCGAGACCGACATCTACCCGGTCGAGATGAGCTATGCCTTCAAGCTCCTCCTCGACGAGATGAAGAGCATGGGCATTGCTCCCCGCCTGAGACTCGACGATATGGTGTAAGAGGGGGCGCAATACAACTATGACCAGTCCAAAACGTGTTGGAAGGATCGAGTTCGGGCTCTTCTCCCCGAAGGAGATCCGCAAGATGAGCGTCCGGAAGATCATCTGGGCGGACACCTACGACGATGACGGGTTCCCCTACCCGCAGGGCCTGATGGACCTGAACCTGGGTGTCATCGATCCGGGTCTCCGGTGCAAGACCTGCGACCAGAAGGCCGCCGACTGTCCGGGCCACTTCGGGCATATCGAGCTCGCCAAACCCGTCATCCATGTCGGCTACACCCGGCTGATCCGGAAACTCCTCCGGGTGACCTGCCGGTCCTGTTCCCGGCTGCTGATGACCGCCGAAGAGGTCGAGAAGGTCGTCGGCCCCGAGGACAGCGAACTCTCCGGGGATGTCGTCTCCGAGAAAGACATCAAGAAGGAGCGGGTCTGCCCCCACTGCGGGGAGCAGCAGCTCAAGATCAACTTCGAGAAACCCACGACCTTCTCCGAGGTCTTCGTCGAGGAAGGGCGCAAAGTAGAGCACAAGCTGACCCCGGCCGATATCCGGGCACGTCTCGAGAAGATCCCGGACGAGGACCTGCGGGTCATGGGGATCAACCCCGACGTCGCGCGGCCGGAGTGGACGATCCTGACCGTCCTCCCGGTACCGCCGGTCACGATGCGCCCCTCGATCATCCTCGAGAACGGGCAGCGGTCCGAGGACGACCTGACCCACAAGCTCGTGGATATTATCAGGATCAACCAGCGGTTCAAGGAGAACCAGGACGCCGGTGCGCCCCAGCTCATCATCGAGGACCTCTGGGAACTCCTGCAGTATCACGTCACCACCTACCTCGACAACGAGGTGGCAGGGTGCCCGCCCGCCCGGCACCGGAGCGGCCGGCCCTTAAAGACCCTCTCGCAGCGGCTCAAGGGGAAGGAAGGCCGGTTCCGTGGCTCGCTCTCCGGTAAGCGTGTGAACTTCTCGGCCCGTACGGTGATCTCGCCCGACCCGAACCTCTCGATCGGCGAGGTCGGGATCCCGCTCGCCATCGCGAACGAGATGACCGTCCCCGTGCGGGTGACGCAGTTCAACCTCGAGGAGATGAAGCAGTACGTCCTGAATGGTCCCGAGCGCCCCACCATCCGGTCCCCTTGCGGTGCGAACTACGCCATCCGCCCGGACAACCGGAGGATGCGCCTCTCCGACGCGAACCTCGAGACGGTCGCCGAGATGATCGAGCCCGGCTGGACGGTGGAGCGGCAGCTGAAGAACGGGGACATCGTCCTCTTCAACCGGCAGCCCTCGCTGCACCGGATGAGCATCATGGCTCACCGGGTCATCGTGATGGACGGGAAGACCTTCCGGCTGAACCCGGCCGTCTGCCCGCCCTACAACGCCGACTTCGACGGCGACGAGATGAACCTGCACATCCCGCAGACCGAGGAGGCGCGGGCCGAGGCCGAGATCCTGGTCTCGGTCCAGGCAAACATCCTCTCGCCGAGGACCGGCGGCCCGATCATCGGGGGTATCCACGACCACATCTCGGGTATCTTCCTCCTGACGCACGGGGTACGCCACTTCGGGAAAGAGGAGACGCTCTACCTCACCCAGCACCTCCCCATCGATCACCTGCCCGAACCAGACAGAATGGATGACGACGGGAACCCGCTCTGGACCAACAAACAGATCTTCTCGCTCATCCTGCCCGACGACCTGCACATGATCTTCCGCGCCTCGTCGTGCCAGAACTGCGAGACCTGCAAGCGAGAGATGTGTGAGAACGATGCGTTCGTCCAGGTCGCTGCCGGGCAGCTGGTCACCGGCACCATCGACAAGAAGGCGATCGGCGCGTTCGACGGCCAGATCCTGCACCGGATCATCCGGCAGCACGGCATGAGGCGGGCGGCCCGGTTCATCGACGACGTTACCAAGCTCTCGATCCGCGGGATCATGCTCAAGGGCTTCTCGTTCGGTATCGACGACGAAGACCTGACCAAGACCGAGTACGGCCAGATCGACGAGGTTCTCACAGGAGCCGTCACCGATGTCGACCGCCGGATCCGGATCTTCAACGAAGGCCAGCTCGAGCCGATGCCCGGACGGACGCTTGAGGAGACGCTCGAGATGCAGATCATGCAGGTGCTTGGCAAGGCCCGTGACCGCACCGGTGAGATTGCAGGGCGGCACCTTGGTATGGACAACAGCGCCGTGGTGATGGCGGTCTCCGGTGCCCGTGGTTCGATGCTGAACCTGACCCAGATGGCCGGGTGTCTCGGCCAGCAGTCGGTTCGTGGCGAGCGGATCATGCGTGGCTACGAGGACCGGACCCTGCCGCACTTCCGGAGGAACGACCTCGGCGCGGAGGCGCACGGGTTCATCACCAACAGTTACAAGAGCGGCCTCTCCCCCACCGAGTTCTTCTTCCACGCCATCGGTGGCCGTGAGGGTCTTGTGGACACTGCGGTCAGGACGTCGCAGAGCGGCTACCTGCAGCGGCGGATGATCAACGCCCTCCAGGACCTGAAGGTGGCGTACGACGGCACCGTCCGGACGACGGGAGGCCGGATCATCCAGTTCCGCTACGGCGAGGACGGGACCGACCCCGGTCGGAGCAGTTACGGCGCCCCGGTGGATGTGAAAGGCATCGTGGAGAGCGTCTTAAAGGAGGAGATCAAGTGAACAGCGATATGGAGCAGCGGATCGACGGACTCGATCTGCCGTACCGGACCCGGGAAGACCTCAAGGCAAGCCTTGCTGGGCGGGAGATCACCGACGAGCAGTTCGAGCAGATCCTCGCGATGATCTTCTCCGAGTACAGGAAGAGCCGGATCGAGCCCTGCGAGGCGGTCGGCGTCGTTGCGGCGCAGTCGATCGGCGAGCCCGGCACCCAGATGACGATGCGAACGTTCCACTACGCGGGTGTGGCCGAGATCAACGTTACCCTCGGTCTCCCGCGCCTCATCGAGATCATGGATGCCCGGCGCGAGCCGAGCACCCCCACGATGGCGATCCACCTGCTGGACGACTGGGCGTTCAACCGTGACCGGGCCCGTGAGGTGAGCTGGCAGATCGAGGCTGCGCCCCTCCACGAGTTCGGTGACATCACCATCGACATGGAGAACATGCAGGTCCTCGTCCTGCTGAACAAATCGGTCTGCGACCGGCGGAAGATCGGGATCGAGGAGATCTTCGAGACGGCACCGAGGAAGATCCGGGAAAAGCGTCATTTCCGTGACTTTGAGGTCGAGACCGACGCAAAGCGGGCGTCGCTCACCTTCACCCCGAAGAACCGGGAGAGCTATCAGAACCTCTTCCAGCTCGCGGAACACGTGAGAGAGGTCATCGTTCAGGGTATCGACGACATCGAGCGTGTGGTCGTCAGAAAAGAGGGCGGAGAGTATATCCTTTATACTGAGGGCTCCAACCTAAAAGATGTCTTCGAAGTCGAGGGAGTCGATACCTCCCGCACCCGGAGCAACAACATCAGCGAGATCGCCGATGTGCTCGGTATCGAGGCAGGCCGGAACGCGATCATCCAGGAGGCTCTGAGCACCCTGAACGAACAGGGTATCGGCGTCGACGTCCGCCACATCATGCTCGTCGCCGACATGATGTGCATGGACGGCGAGGTCAAGCAGATCGGCCGGCACGGTATCGCCGGCGAGAAGGAGAGTGTCCTCTCCCGCGCTGCGTTCGAAGTGACGGTCAACCACCTGCTGGATGCGGCAATCGCAAACGAGGTGGACGAATTGAACGGCGTCACCGAGAACGTGATCGTGGGCCAGCCCATCCAGCTCGGCACCGGTGATGTAAAACTCATTGCAAGACCAATCAACCTGAAAATCTAGGAGAACTATCTATGGACTTTAATGCTTCACTCCGCAAAGCCGTGAAGACTGGTACAGTATTCCTCGGTCAGAACAAGACCCGGGAATGCATCGAGGAAGGCAAGGCCAGACTTGTTGTAGTGGCCGCTAACAGCCCCGAATCTGTCAAAAATCTCGTGAAAGAAACCGATATCCCGGTCTATGTCTACGAGGGATCGAGCGTCCAGCTCGGGAAAGCCTGCGGTATGCCCTACGTCGTGAGCGCGCTTGCCGTGGTCGAGCCCGGTGAATCCGATATCTTGAGCGTTGCGAGAGTGTAGACGATGCCACAGGTCGTGCTGACTGAGGAGTGCATGCGCCTCATCTCCCAGTTCGAGAGCCTCACCGGCGCAGGCAGCCGCGATTGTATTGTAGACAACCGCAACGAGCGCATCATCTTCGTGATCAACCCCGGCGACATGGGCCTTGCCATCGGCAAGAGCGGATCGAGCATCAAGAAAGCCTCGGAGGTTATGGGCAAGCGGATCGAGGTCGTGGAGTACTCCGCTGACCCGGCCCAGTTCATCCGGAACTGTTTCCTCCCCGCCCAGGTCACCGGCATCGACTTCGACACGAACGAAGAGGATCTGCAGGTCGCCTTTGTCGAGGTGCGGGACGAGGACCGCGGCCTTGCCATCGGCAAAGCAGGGAAGAATATCTTCAAGGCAAAGGTTCTTGCACAGCGGCAGCACGACATCGCCGATGTCCAGCTGATGCAGAACGAGACTGCCTGAACACTCCTCTTTTTTACTGTAACCGTTCCGGAACTCTCCCGGCACGGATATCTCCAGCGGCGCTCCCGGTGGGATGCTGTGTCTCTGCAGACTGCAGGGCTCCGGCGTTAGCCCGGCCGGTGGCGGCGGTTGCCGGCCCCTGGCCCGGCAGGAGTCTCACCGGGCTTCACGCTCGCGGGAGGGTCGATCCGTGCCGGTCCCTGTTCCCACGTGGCAGGCCCCCTGGGGCCGGGAAGCGCTCTCGAAGGGCTGATCGGAGCGCGGGGTGTTGAGCGGGCCCGGATCCGGAAATTATTTATAGCTGTGTGCGCTCCATGGGAGAACCATGAACCGAGGATCCGGACGGATGGTGGATCCTGTACTATCCGCAGCAGAACCCGCGAACAGAGTGCACAGCGCATCTGGATCCCTGAAGGGGGGTATTTTTTGCGGACGTATTCCTGTACTCCTGCTGGTCGTGCTCTGCGTCGCTCTGACCGCTCCTCTCGCGGCCGCACTCCCGGCCCCCGCAGAGGACGGCGGTACGCTGCTCGATGGAAACGGCAGCAGCGAGAAGCCCGTCACCGCGAAGGTGCCGCCCATTGTCGGGGCCACGCCGGAGCCGACGGAGAAACCGGTGACGGAGAAGCCGGTAACCTTTGCGATCACCTCGGCGGAGACGGAGCCGACCGTGGAGGCGACTGAGACTCCCGCTCCCCCGGCAACCCTCGATACGTCTCCGAACGGTACCGGCGGCACGGAAGCCGGGGAGAACGTGACGACGATGGACACTGTTTCCCTGAGCGCAACGGCCTCGCCGGAGCCCACCCTGACGGTGACCGCGACCGAAGAGGACGTGGAAGAGGAGGAAGAAGAAGAGGACCCGTCCCCGATACCCACCCTGGAGCGGGAGGCCCCGCCGCGGCCGAACGCGACGATGGCCCGGGCCCACCAGTATTATGATCGTGAGCTGCCTCAGGGCGGCCACCAGCTCATCAATCCCGTATACACGTACGCTCCCGCCGAGGACGAGCAGGAGGCGCCGCCGTCGGTTGCCGTCCCGCGCGACGGGCTGATCGTCAGGGGCGTCGGGACGCTCCTCGACCGGACCCCGGAGGATGTTGCTCTCACCCGGAGCGGCGTGGAGATCGCGAACCTCGACTGGCTGCTCGACACGGCCATGATCCTCGGCGGCCGGCACCCGCGGGCGGTCTTTGAGGGGGAGAAGTTCACCGTCACCGTGACGGTCGAGGCGAGGAACATGACGCTCTCGGAGGACGACGAGGCGTATGTCGTCCTGGTGCCCCCGCCGGGAGAGACCGGGGTCTACGAGATCACGCGGCTCGGCGGGCCGCGGAGTCTCCGTGACGGGGAGCGCGGTGTCTGGGAGTTCTCGGTTGCCACCCGGACCGGAAGGCTGGCGCTTTCAAACCTCACCCTGCCTGAGGAACGGCTGATCACCAACCTGACGACCAATCCAGACCTCTTTGCCTTCCGGGCCTACGCGTTCATCGACGGCCAGGAGATCCCCTCGACGGGCCTCTCCGATCCGGTGCTCTCGATCCGGCCCGATGGCGCCGCTGCCCCGGCAGAGAGCCGGTCTCTCCCTGAGATCTACGCGGCTGCGGGCATCGAGGACTCGATGCTCGATCCGTCAGAGACGATGACCGGGGCGTGGCAACGGGGGATCGGCTACGAGACGATCGTAGCCGGGGCGGTCGAGCACCAGGACACCATCCAGGGTCTCGGTATCGAGGATCTGGCGGCCATCCATACTCTGGAAGGAGGCGAAGGGGGAGAGGGCACCGGAGGTTCGTCATCGTCGCTGCTGGACCTGATCATGGGGTTCTTCGGGGGTTTGTTTGGGGGAGCGTCATCTGAAAGGACGGAGTTCGAGCACCGTCAGGTGCAAGCGGCGATTTCCCCGTAAGGTGAAGGGAAGCTCCTCTACCCATAAACCGGTCTTCGCGTTCTTCGCGGCTCGCACCTTCGGTGCTCCAACTCCGCTCTTACAGAGCGTCGTTCTTCGCGTGAGCTGACGGTTCGTGAACGACGGTACGGCCTCACGCGAAGAACGCGAAGCCGCGAAGGACGACGGTTCGTAGACCCGGAGTTCGAGCCCCGCAGGTGCGAGCGGCGACTCGTCTGAAAGGGAGCGGCGGGGACCTTCTTCTCTTTTCACGCCCCTGTCCCGGGGCCAACCGTAAGGCCCGGTAGCCGCCCTCACCCCTCCCTGAACGTCTTCCAGAGGTGTGCGAGCCCGAAACATCCAGAGAGCATCATATCCCCGAAGGGTGCCGCCTGGTAGGCCTCCGGGAGCAGGCGGAGCCGGTTCGGGCCGGTGATCGCCACGGCGCTCGTCGCGAGGGGCTTTCTGACCGCTGCCCCGTGGCCGCCGTCGTCGAAGACCTCCTCTGAGGTGAGGGTGCCGTCGGCGAGCCGCCGGATGTAGTGCTGCAGTTTCGCGGGATCG
Organism: Methanoculleus sp. UBA77; assembly: GCA_002499455.1. GTDB lineage: Archaea > Halobacteriota > Methanomicrobia > Methanomicrobiales > Methanoculleaceae > Methanoculleus. Next base: position 17,812 of record DALN01000017.1, read on the forward strand.
AGCGCGCCGGTGTGGTGCTCGAAGAGCCCGTAGATCTCCTGCCCTTTCAGGGTGAAGCAGAGCGTGTGCCCGTTCCCGGCGTTGACGAGGGTCACCCCGGACTCGGCCATCCGCCGCACCCGCGGGTCGCAGAGCGCTCCGATGAGGGCGACAGGCCCCGTGTCGGTGACGAGCGCGTCCGGTGCCTGGGACCGGGCAGCCTGCATCCGGGTCATATCGGTGAGCGGGGGGTCGGCAACGAGCGAGAGGAGGTCCCAATCCCCGGCCTCCAGCCGTTCCCTCATCAGCTCGAACCGGTGGATACGGTTGCTCCGGTGAGGGGAGTAGCCGTGGTCCTGGACCGCTATCGCGATGTTTTCCGGGTAATCAACGCCGAAGAGGGAGAGGGCCTGCCTGAGTTCCGGCTCCATGTAGTCGGTGGTGCGGACCCTCGCCGCGTCGTCTCCCGGAGGGGCGGGGCGGATATCGATCCCCATCGCCCGGACCCGCTCCGGGTCGTCGTGGAGGGTCGCCGCGGCCTCCGGGGTGGCATGGACCGGAAGGCCTGCCGCCAGGTGCTCGCGTATCGCGCCGGTGTTCGCGCCGCCGCCCATCAGGAACCCTTCGAGGAAGACCGGGCGCCCGGCCCGGGTCGCCTCCCGGATCTTTGCCGCCACGACCACGGTCGGGGAGGGGAGGACCAGTTTGATGCTGTTCTCGATCGACCGGCCGGGCTCGTAGACCAGGATGTCCTGGGTGCCCCTGCCGACGTCGATCGCAAGAAGCGGGGTTTTGAGATCGATCATGGGTAAGCCTCACGAACCGTTGCGGCCCTCTGGGGCGCGGTTCCTATATCGAGTTTTCCCGCAAAGCCAAAAAAGGATGCTTTATGCAATGCATCCCCTGATAACCTTCCCTTCGCTATCCGCACCGATTGCCTCACGCGAAGCCGCGAAGAACGCGAAGTGCGAGTGCAAGCGGAGCATGAGAAGCCATCAGGGCTTCGAAGAGCGAGCCAAGCGAGTTTGAGCACCAGCAGGTGCGAAGGATGCGAAGTTCGGTATAGTTACTTGTAACTTCCCTTCGCTCCTGACGGTGCTCAAACTCCTTTCCCGAAACCCTTCGGGTTTCTCAAACTCCGGTTCTATGGAACCGTCGTACCCTCCGGGGAAGTCGTTCTTCGCGGCTTCGCGTTTTTCGCGTGAGGCCGTACTGTTATCTGCTCCCGTTAACTCGCGCGAAGCCGTGAAGTGCGACTATTCGCAGGATAGGAGCTCGAGCACCGAAGGTGTGAAGGACGCGAATGATGGATCGTTCTGATAATTCGATCTCCGGGGAATGGGTGCAACAGAGCCCGAAAAAAGTATGATCCCGGTCAGGCATCCGCCCGGTCGGCCGCCGGGGAGAGCCCGGCGCCGGCTCCCCGGTCCCGGTGGCCCGGCTTCAACTCCCGGTACTCCTTCAAGGAGACCGTCAGGTCCCGGGTGAAGGCGAAGTAGCCGATCTGGGTCGTCCGGCAGAGGTTCATCGCCATCTCCATCAGCCCGCGGGGATCGGGGCGCGCCTCGCCGAGCCAGATGTGGAAGATGTTCCCGCCGTCGACGACCGGGAAGAAGACGTGCTCGATCTCGATCCGCTTTGTGAGCGGGACCGGGGCCGCCGGGGTGACGTGGGTCCCGTTGGTGTAATAGATCGGGAGATCGAGCGTCGTGCCGAGCATATCGAGCGCGCGCTCGACGTCGCCCTTGATGACCTTGAGGGCGTGGTCCCTGAACCGCTCGTCGAGAAGGTCCGCGACCGCGAACCGCTGGCCGGTCGTCTCCGCCGGGGTGCGGGCGAGGGCGATCGTCATGTTGTGCTTCTTCGAGAGCTCGCGGGCGTGCATCTCGAGTTCCGTCATGGCCCGGACGGCGAGGCGGAACGCGTCCTTCGACTCGTGGAGCTGGTGGCCGGTGAAGTGCTGCACCATCTCGTTGACGCCGACGACGCCGATGGTGTAGACGAGGCCTTCGAGGTCCACGGCGACCGCGCCGCGCTCGCCGGTGTTCGGGTCCTTCGGGCGCTGCATCGCAAACGGCATCCGGCCGTTCGTCCGGATCAGGGACATCCACCGGCGCTTGATCCGGAAGAGGTCGACCGCGATGTCCATGAGCGCCTTCAGCTCGGCAAAGAGCCGCTCCTGGTCGCCCTCAGCCTTATACGCCGCCCGCGGGCAGTTGATGGACATCACCTGCCAGGAGCCCATCGAGAAATGCTTCCCCTCGCGGAAGTAGAGCTTATCCTCGAACCCGGCGTCCTCGTCGGCAAGGGAGGAGAACTGGTAGGCGCAACAGTTTCCGGTCACGATGCCGAGCGCGTTCGCGAAGGTGTGGGTATCGGCGACATCGACGAGGTCGTAGACGTAGCCGTCGTGCTCGACCGGTTCGATCGAGCGGATCCGGAGCGGGTGGACGTCCCCGTCGGCGAGCCGGCTCTCCCCGGCCGTGCGGGAGATGGGCGGGAGGACCAGCGAGACCTGGATCCCCTCCATGTCGCCGAGGCTGCACCTGCTCGCGCAGGCGACGGCGGTGAAACCGATCCTCGGGAGGCGGGCGAAGGGTCCGGCAACCTGCCGGCCCCGCGGGGTCTCCGCGGAGCACCCGGTCGCGCTCACGAACCGGTCGATCTGGTCCTGGTCCGTGATCCGGCAGACGTGGGCCGTCTGCGCAGTCCCGTCGCCGTTTCGCCGGATTCCCATCTCCCGCTCGACGTAGTTCATCTGGACGCCGATCTGCTGCGCGAGCCAGACCAGCTTCTGGGCCGCCTCGCGGGAGGGCGCCGTCAGCCTGATGCTCCGGGCGCGGCGCCCGGATCGCCTCTCACCGACGCTGAAGGCCGCGCCGAGGTAGTCGCCCACGAGCGTCGCATCGAGGTTGAAGAGGAGGTCCGGCACCGTCCTGTCTTCGGAGGAGCCGCAGCCGAGAGCGTCGATGAGGAGGTAGACGAGCTTGCTGTTGACGATGACGTCGGTCCCCGTTGCCGTCTTGCGGACCTGCGGCTCGAACCCCAGGGCGGCGCGGATGCACCCGGCGGCATCCGCCGCAAGGTCCCAACCGTGCTTCGGGAGCGAGAGCCTGACCGTGTAGCGCCGCCCGGTCCGCTCGCTTGAGCCCGCCGCAAGGTAGTAGCCGAGGAACGCCGCGAGGTCGCGGCTGACCGGGAGGATGCGGGGGAGGCCGGGGTGTTTTGCCCCGCGGATATTCACGGTCTCCTCCGTGGCGCGGACCTCGCCCGCGTGGCCTCCTTTCGCGAGGACCTCCGCGACGTCGATCTCCGTGACCGGGCTCTCACAGAACCCGCCCGCCTTCAGCACCGGCAGGTAGTCGCCTGCCTTGAGGTCTCCCGCCGCCGCTCGCGCAAAGCCGTCACCGTTGAGGTGGTAGACGGGGTGGTCGGGCGTGACGGTGATCGCCCGGCCCGACTCCAGGGTGATCCGGAGGAGGTCCCCGGTATACCGCCGGCGCATCACGCCGCGGAAGGGGCGGAGGGCCGAGTCCAGGGTGGCGAAGTCGACGCTCGGCGCCATCCCGTCGTAGTAGGCAAACTCCGTACCGAATGGGTCGATCCGCCGCCCGTTCTTCGCCGCGGCCTTGAAGAGATCCTGTATCGGCCGGACGGTTATCCGTCCGTCGCTCCCGGCGACAGGGACCAGCTCGTCGCCCGCGAGGCACTGGTAGCACGAGATCCCCTCGCCGGCGCCCCGGTAGCCGGGGATCTGGTTGTCGTAGTAGGGGGTGCCGTACTTGGACGCGAGCTCAAACGTCATCAGATAGAGGTCGTGGTAGGTGGGGAGGTCCGGGTGTTCGCGGTTGAACTCCTCGTTCTCGTTGAGGAAGTCGGGCTCGATGCTGATCTCGGGCTTCGGGAAGGAGAAGGGTTTGCCCCAGTAATCCCCCTCGAGCATCACCTCCATCAGCGCCTTGAAGAGGAGCCGGACCTCCCGCTCGAACTCGCCGTAGGTCCGGAGCGGCGCCTGCTTTCCGTCCCAGACCTTCCCGCGGTAGACGCAGGGCTTGTCCCGCCAGAGGGTGGGGACGCCGGGGGAGAGCTGGACCGACGAGAAGACCACCTGGCCGCCCCGGGCGACCATCATCTGGGTCATCTCGTAGACGAACATCTGCATCA
>DALN01000017.1:22032-23170 GCA_002499455.1 Methanoculleus sp. UBA77
CAGGCCGTAGTAGAAGAAGTAGCGCAGGTCCCAGTCCTGGCAGTTGTGGATCAGGAGGCCGTCGGAGGCATAGAACGTGTGGCTCTCCTCGCTCCCGTCGCCGTCGATGAAGAGGTCGTAGACGTATGCACCGGTCGGTTCCGCCGGAGTAACCTCGACGACGGTCTCCTCCCGATCGGCGGTCCGGATCCCCTTCACCGCGGAGAGGAACCCGTCGATCTGGTCCTGTCGTGTATCGAGGAAGGTGGCATACCGGGCAAACGTCTCGATGTTCTTCCTGCCGTTGAGCTGGAGGCGGTAGAGTCTCCGCCGCTCCGCATCGTCCCCGTAGAGTTCGACGATATGGGGGTTCATGCCGAGTGCAGTGAGGAGGAGCGAGAGTTCCTGCCTGAGGGTCGGCGACGCGGTCGTGTAGTTGACGATACAGTCCGACTTCTCCGGGCGATAGTATGCGGAGCCGTCCCCGGTGAAGAGAGCGGAGAGGAACTCGTGGAGGAGGACGTCGTCGAGGTGGTAGACCAGCCAGGGGAGGCGTTTTCCGGCTGCCCCCTCCGGGATGGAGAAGACGTAGCGGAAGAGCAGGTAACCCAGTTTGCCGCCGAAGTAGACCTGCAGGGCCCGGTCGCGCTCCACCTCGACCCCATAGATGGTGGTGGTATCGGGAGCGCCTCCGGTGACCGTCGCATAGGTGTTCAGGGTGGCGCGTGCCGCAGCCTGGATCGCAGGCGCCTGGCGGTTCTCGGTGATCACGAGGTTGTACTGCCCGGCCGCCGGTGCGGCGTTGTAGTTGCCCTCGGCAACGAAGAATCCAAGAAGGCGGACGAGTTCCGGCGTAAGCGTGAGCAGAGCAGGCAGTTCGTGCTCGCTTCCCGTGACCCCGACGGTCACCCCGGCATAATCCTCGATTCCGTAGAGGCGCGAGAAGGCTGCGAAGAGGGCAACCGGCATGGTCCCGCGCGTATACCACTGTTTCTGGTGCTCGATGCCGAGTGCCCGCGAGATATCGGCGTAGGAGGCGGCCCGGCCGCTCTGCACGACACCGGCAAATATCTCCTCTGCACCGCGGACGTAAACATTCTCGAGGAGACCGGCCGGCACCGATGCCGGCAGCTCGCGGACGAGATCGATCGCCCCGATC
>DALN01000025.1:0-8168 GCA_002499455.1 Methanoculleus sp. UBA77
TCATCCCGTAGCACCGGACCTCCTCCTTGAAGAACCGCTGGCTCTTTGCGCAGATCTCGGGGTCCGCATGCGCCGCGAACTCCTCCCGTATCGCCTCGACGACCGGATCCATACGAGGATCTACGGAGGGAAGAGGGATAAACAATGCGGCACGCTTATCCACGTCCCGCGCGATCCGGGCGCGGCCACCGGTCGGTGGCGGCGTGCGGCCTTCGTCCCGGCCGCTATACCCGGAAGCCTCGCTCCAGAGCCCTGCAGGGCGATCGGAAGAAGAGGGGAAGGAAACTCCCGGAACCTCACGGCTGCCGGCCGTTCACCCGGTACGCGGCCGCCGGCACCAGGACCTCGAACCGCGCTCCCTCGCCCGGCGTCCCGGTCTCCCTGATGGAGAGCCCGGTGATGGCGAGGACCTCTTTTGCGATGAACAGCCCGAAACCGGTGTGCTTGAAGTATTTCCGCTCGAAGATGTTCTGCTTCTCGCTCGCGGGAACACCGACCCCATCGTCCTCACAGACGATCCGGAGGCAGTCACCCGAATTCTCGGCGAAGAACTGGATCTTCGTGAGTTTTCCGCCGTGCCGCAGGGCATTCTCCGCCATGTTGTAGAATACTTTCTCAAGGAGCGGATCGGCAAATACTTCGACGTCCCGGAGATCGACCGAGAGCGTCACCTCGCCGCGATCGAGGTTTTTTGTCGCCTGCTCGATCGTCGACCCGACATCCTGCCATCTGGGGAGCCTGACGCCAATCTCCTGGTACTCCTTGGTGAACTCGATCTGGCGGCGGGCCATCTCTCCGGCCTTACCCATCTTCGTGAGGTAATCGCGGAGGACCGGATCGGTCGCCTGTTCTTCGGCCATACGAAGGTAGCCGAGGACCACGGTGAGCTGGTTGAGGACGTCGTGCCGGGTGATGCTCGAGAGGAGATTCAACTTTTTGTTTGCCAGTCTGACCGCTTCCTCCGTCTTCTTGCGCTGGGTGATATCGCGGGCGATGCCCACCATGCCGATGACCTTCCCGGAGCTCTCCAGGATGGGCGACCGTATCGTCTCAAAGATGGATCTGCCGTTCCCCGCGCCGATGAAACTCTCTTCGACGACTGCCGGCCCTTTGCTCGCCATCATCTTCCGGTTTTCTTCGTTGAATTTCTCTGCCGCTTCCGCCCCGAAACAGATATCGCAGGTATTGCCCACCAGGGTCGCCGGGTCGACGCCCACCATGTCGGCGAACTTCCGGTTTACCGCAATGAAACGCGATTCGGCATCCATCAGCCAGGCCAGGTCCGGGATGTTGTCGATGAGGGTCTGCAGCTCGGCATTCTTCTTCTGCAACTCCTCCTCCATCCGCTTGCGCTCGGTGATATCCTGGTTCGCCCCGTAGACTTTCACGGGCTTCCCGCCGGCATCCTTCACGCACTTGACCCTGGCGAGGATATGGCGGATTGTGCCGTCCCTGCGTATAATCCGGTGCTCTACCTGCTGGACTTCCGGAACGGCCCCTTCTGTCGTTCTGGCCATTACCCCGGCGATGAACTCGCGGTCGTCGGGATGCACGAACTCCCGTGCATACCTCTCCATGGACATCACGTTCCCGCCCTCCCTGGCCGCGGTCGTGCCGTAGAGAGAGTAGAACTGGTCATTGAACGTGAACGTCTGGGCCTCGAGATCCTCCTCCCATTTCACCAGCCGGGCGATATCCATCGCGTCTGTCAGTTCGGCCTCGGTCCGGCGGGTGATCTCTTCCGCCCTCTTCTGTTCCGTGACATCGATCAGGATGGCAACGCTCTCCGTCGTGCCGGGAATCACGTCGACGCTGAGAAAGATGTCGCGGATCTCGCCGGAACGCGAGAGAAACCTGAACTCATACTGGGTTTCGGCCTTCTCATCCAGCTCACGCCGGAGCAGGTGCTGCTCTTTCATCCTCGCGAGGTCTTCGGGGACGACGAACTCTGTCCAGCGCTTCTTTCCCTCGATCTCGGACTTCGGGTAACCGGAAAGGTGCTCGAACTTCGAGTTGGCAAGGCTGATGATGCAGTCGGCGTCAAGGACGGTGATTGCAGCGCCTGCGTTCTCAAAGACCATCCGATACCGCTCCTCACTCCTGCGCAGTACTTCGTCTGCCCGCTTGCGCCCGGTGATATCCGGGTTCAGGCCGGCTATGCCGCTCTCCACCCCGGCGAGTGCCGCGGCAACCTCGTTCTGCTCCTCTGCAGAGAGGCGTTGAAGCAGGGGCCGGAGTGTTCTTCGGAGGTGTTCCAGTTGCTCCATGTCAGATTCCTGTCTGGTGTCGGTAGGGCGACAGAGGGGTTTTGCGGGAGAACCACAGGTGCGCACCCCCGGGTCCGGTCCTCCTGTACGTGAAGAGCGCCGGTCGGCGGCCGTGCCGGCCCGGCTACGCGCTTCTCCGATCTGCGATGCATATGCCCGGTCTCTCGCGGCGTCGAGGTCGGCTCCGCTGTCCGCCTGCGGTGCTGAACACGGCGTTCTATAGCCAATTAGGGTGTTTGATGGTATATCTATTTTCTTTCATAAGGGGTGTTATCCTGTTCGTTAAGGTAAAAGCATGCCTTTAAAAAGGGCTACGGGCCCGGAGCGGGAATCTATCCGGTCCCCGGACGAGGGAGGCACAACCACGACCGGAGGCGAAGCATACACAGGAGCAAAAGCCCATCCCGCCCGATGCGGATCAGCGGCCTGCCGTCCTGCTCCTCCGCTCAAGGAGGAGCACGTCCCGCCACCTGCCGTCCTTCGTCCGGCCCGGCCGTTCGCGGCGGCCGATGACACGAAACCCGTGCTTCGCGTGGAGGGCGAGGCTCGCTTCGTTCTCCGGGAATATGCCAGCCTGGAGCGTCCAGATCCCCTCCCGCTCCGATGCGGCGATGAGTGCGGAGAGAAGCGCGCTTCCGACCCCCCGACCGCGGGCGTCCCGCCCGACATAGATGCTGATCTCCGCGACACCGGCGTAGGCCGGTCGGCCGGAGACGGGGCTCGCCGCCGCCCAGCCGAGTGCCCCCCGGCCATCGGTCGCAACCAGACGGCAGGCCCGGACGTGGCCCGCGTCCCAGCGCTCCCACGACGGCGCCTCCGCTTCAAACGTCGCGTTGCCATCGGCGATACCTTCGAGGTAGATCCGGCGGATCTCTTCCCAGTCGGCGGCGCACATCTCTCGTATACTGCACGCCGCGCCGGGGGATCCCGCGTCTCCGGCCGGCCGTGGGGATACATTCTCCCGCACCTGCTCGAGCACCGTCCGGCGGGGGTAGAACCCGAATCTCCGGTAGAACAGGAAGACCTCCTCATTCCCCTCCGCGACCGCCACCCGGTTCTCGACCGAGCCGTTCTCGTCCAGCCACGCAAGCGCCCGGCGCATGAGCGCCGTGCCGACACCCTGCGAGCGGTAGGCCTCGTCGACGTAGAGCGACTCGATCTCCCCGGTGCGCTCTGCCGAGAACGAGGTTACACAGTATCCTACGCACCGGCCCCCCGCCGGATCGCAGGCCAGGTCGACCCGGAGGTCTCCCGCCTCTGCGCACCGGATAAAGTGCGCCTTCCGGTCGTCAAAGGTCGTCGTCTCGAAGAAGGCCCGGAACGTCCGGGCACGGACGCGGTGGTGTTCGCAGATCCGGTTCCAGAGCGGGCGAATGATCTCGATACCGCCGATATCCGTGGTGCGGTACTCGACGGGAGGCACCGGTCCGGTCATGCCTCATCTCCCCCTGCCTTCGCCGGGCAGCCCCGGGCGCAGAGCGCTACTCCGGCCGGAGAGCGGAAGGTCTTGCCGTTCTTTGTGTAAGCCATGGTTGCTCCGATGAACGCTGGTTATCAGTATCTTCTATATTCCGGGGGCGCATTTTACCTTAACGTTCAGTTCGCCAGAGATATCACCGATTCCGATGCATATGGCGTTCTGCCGCGGGGTTCCGCCGACCCGCCCCCGCCTTCCCGAGATACCGCTCGATATGCGTCTTCCTGATCCCCATCCCGATCAGGCGCCGGAAGACCTCCTCCCGGCCGATGCTCGCGAGTTCCTCTCTCGCCCGCCGCAACGCCCTGACTTCGTCGGGATACGGAAGCGGCCCCGTCCCCTCCGTCAGGCGCCGGAACTCCGCGGCATCGCACCCGGCCGCGGCGATCCCCTCCCCCGGGCGCATGGTGATCCGGCACGCCCCGGCAATATACTCGATCCGCCGCCACCCACCCTCCCAGTCGATCACCGCGTACGAGGCCGGGGAGCAGTCGATGGCGACATACGCCTTCCCGGCGATCTCTCCCGCCATCATCCCGTAATGGCCGGTGAGGATGCACGATGCCGGGAGGTCGAAGAGCCAGACCCGGTTCGCGAGGGGTGCGTGGGCCACCACGATATCGGCTTCCTCACGAACCGACCCGGCCACCCTCTTCTCCTTCCCGGTGGGAACGCCGAGGAAGCGGATGCCGCAGACGGTCTCCGCCTTCCCCGACACCTCGTGGATGCAGGGGCTCTCCTCTGCCGCCTCCCGGACCCGGCCGTAGGTGCCCATGGTGTCATCGTTGTTCCCCTCGACGACGACGCAGTGCCTCCCCGCCCCTGCGATCTCGCGGAGGAGGCCGAGGAAGAGCCCCGTCTCGTCGAGCCCGGACCGGGAGCACCGGTCGTAGGCGGCGTCGCCGGCAAAGACGACGATATCGGGCTCGGCCTCCCCGATCCGGCGGAGGAACGAGGCCGCATCGACCTTCGTACCCCGCCCCCTCGTCCCCCAGGCGAGATCGCTGAACGCGAGGATCCTTACCATGGACCGGGGTTACTCCGCGGGGGATGATAGGTCTCGCGGTCATCCAAAGGTTGATGTCGGCCGCGGTCAGAGATCCGGGGAATGCAGCGCGCCACGAGCCCCGCCCTGATCTCATGGAACATCACCCTCCGCTGCCCGCTGAAGTGCGCTCACTGCTACGCGGATGCAGGCGAACGCGAAGCTGAAGGGGTACTCTCGACAGAAGAGGCGTTCTCGGTCATCGACCAGATCGCTGCGGTCGGAAGGCCCGTCGTCGTCCTCTCCGGGGGAGAACCGCTCCTCAGGGAGGACATCTTTGCGATCGCCCGGTACGGGACCGAGCGGGGACTCGTGATGGCGATGGGCACGAGCGGGTATCTCCTCGATGAGGAGACGGCGAGGCGGCTCGCCGCGGCGGGAGTCCGGTCGGTGGCAATCAGCCTCGATTCGGCGGATCCGGGGACCCACGACGCGTTCCGCGGGGTTCCCGGCGTATGGGAGCGGGCGGTCGCGGCGATCGGGCACTGCCTTGAAGCGGGGCTCGGTGTCCGGATCAACATGACGGTCATGCGCCCCGTCCTCGCCGACGTGGAAGGGGTGCTTGCTCTCGGCGAATCCCTCGGCGTGCGCGACTACCAGGTCTTCTTCCCCGTGGAGACCGGGAGGGGACGCGAACCCGGGCAGGGCGGTCCCCGCGAGTACGAGGACCTGATCCGGGATATCCTCCTCCGCTACCGGGAGAGCGATCTCCGGGTTCGGCCGACGTGCGCACCCCAGTTCCGCCGTATCGCAGAGGATGCCGGGATCGAGAACCCCGGCTGGAGCCGGGGCTGCATGGCCGGCATCAGTTACTGCCGGATCTACGCGACCGGGGAGGTGACGCCCTGCCCCTACCTGCCGGTGAGCGCGGGCAACCTCCGCACCACGACGTTTGCCGAGATCTGGAACCACTCGGAACTCTTCGACGCCCTCCGTGACCCCGAACGGCTCACCGGGAAGTGCGGCCGGTGCGGCTACAGGACAGTCTGCGGGGGGTGCCGGGCACGGGCCTACCGCGGGGCCGATGCCGTTCCTGCCCGGTGGTGCGACGGCCTCATGCGGCCCGACGACCCCTGCGGGGAGGTTTCGCGCGAGGACCCCTGGTGCCCCTACGAGCCCGGCGGTGCCGACCGGACCGACCTTGCGATCCTCGATGCCCTCCAGGACGACCTCCCCCTGGTGCCCCGGCCGTGGGCCGCTATCGCGGCGAGAGTCGGGATCGCGGAGGACGACCTCCTCGCGAGGATGCGGCGGCTTCAGGCCTCGGGCATCCTCCGCAACGTCTCGCCGGTCTTTGAGTCGCGGAGGTTCGGGCTTGCCGCCGCGTCCCTGATCGCCCTCCGCGTCCCCGATAGCCGGGTGCGGGAGGTGGCGGAGATCGTCAGCGGCTACCCGGAGGTCTCGCACAACTTCCGGCGGGACCATCCCTACACCCTCTGGTTCACCCTTGCCGCCCCGACAGAGGAGCGGCTCCGGGAGGTGCTCGCGGAGATCCTCCTCCGGGCCGGCATACCCGAAGCGGACGCGCTCGACCTTTCCACCGTCCGGGCATACAAGATCGATCTCCGCTTTCCCCTCTCCGGGGAGGAGGTCTCCCATGGATCCGATTGATGTCCGCCTCCTTGCAGAACTGGAGAAAGGGGTCCCACCGGTCAGCGAACCGTTTGCCGATATCGGGAGGCGGCTCGGCATACCGGAGGCGGAGGTGCTCCGCCGGGCGCAGCGCCTCCGCGACGAGGGGGTTATCCGGAAGATCCGGGCCCGGATCAACCAGCGGCTCGTCGGGATCACGGCAAACGCCCTCGTCGCATGGCGGCCGCCGGTGGAGTGGGGCGAGGAGGCGCTCTCCCTCCTCGCCTCCTCGCCCGGGGTCTCCCACTGCTACCTGCGCCGGCCGGTGCCGGGGAGGTGGGAGTACACCCTCTACACCGTCCACCACGGCAGGAGCCGGGAGGAGGTGCGCTCTGCGGTCGAGGAGATTGCGCAGGCGGTCGGGTGCCGGGAGTATATCGTCCTCTTCAGCACCGAGGAGTACAAGAGGGTGCCGAACGTGCGTATCGGCGAGAATGGAGGAGATCTGCGATGAACAGAATCACACAATGCATGCACGGGCGGGGAACGGTCAGCGGCGTCGTCCGTCACCAGAACAGGCCGCTTACAGAAGTGCCGGGGAAGTATCTCGCGTTCGTGCGGGAGTACCGGCCGGTCGTCTTCTGGAACCTCACCGACCGGTGCAACCTCGCCTGCGCCCACTGCTACGGCAGGTCCGGGCCGGACTCGGGGACGGAGGGCGAGCTCTCGACCGATGAGGCCCTCGCGCTCATCGATGACTTCGCCGCGACGGGCGTGCCGCTCATCCTTCTCTCCGGCGGCGAACCCCTCCTCCGCGATGACCTGCCGGAACTCGCCCGTGCGGCGGGCGAGCGCGGGATCCGGACCGCGCTCAGCACGAACGGCACCCTGATCACCCCCGGCGCCGCCCGGATGATCCGGGACGCGGGGATCGGCTACGTCGGGATATCGCTCGACGGTGCGTCCCCGGAGACTCACGACGCGTTCCGGGGGACCGCGGGAGCGTTCGAACGGGCGATGGAGGGGTTTGCCCGGTGCCGGGAGGCTGGCATCCGGACCGGCCTCCGGGTCACCCTGACAGAGGAGAATTATCGAGAGCTCCCGGCCCTGATCGACCTCGCGGCGGCCGAAGGCGCCTCCCGGTTCTGCCTCTACTGGCTTGTCCCGAGCGGGCGGGGGGGCGAGGTCTACGACCGGCTCCAGGTAGGCCCGGAGGAGGTAGACGGGGCGCTCACCCTCCTCTACCGGAGGGCCAGGGAGATCGATCCCGGGTCCATGGAGTTCCTGACCGTCGACGCCCCGCAGGACTGCGTCCACCTCCTCCGGGCCATGGAGCGGGACGGGTCTCCCGACGTCCACGAGGCCGAGGCCCTCGTCCGGTCCCTGAACGGCGGGTGCAGCGCGGGTACGCGGGTGGCGAACGTCGACCCCCGGGGGAACGTTTACCCCTGCCAGTTCGCCCGGTCGCCGGAGTTCCTCATCGGCAACGTCCGCAAGCAGCCGTTCTCCCGGCTCTGGCAGGATGCCCAGAACCCCGTCCTCTCCCGGTTCAGGGCGACACCGCGGGACCTCTCGGGGAAGTGCGGGCGGTGCGGCTACCGGGACCTCTGCGGCGGCGGCTGCCGTGTGCGGGCGTATGCCGCCGGCGGGGACCACACCGCTCCCGACCCGTTCTGTTTCGTCGAGGAGTAAAAATAGGGGTGGCGGCTCCGCCGCTACTGCACCCGGTCGAGCGGGATGCCGAGCGCGTCCGCGACACCCTTCCCGTAGGCCGGGTCGGCCTTTAAGCAGTTGCCGATGTGCCGGA
>DALN01000025.1:8238-9641 GCA_002499455.1 Methanoculleus sp. UBA77
GGCTGGGTGTAGTAGTCGTCGTCGTCCTCGCGGAAGTTCCAGGCCCCCGCGGCGCCGGAGATCTCGAGATACGGCTCCCGGTACTCGGGCTGCTCCTGCCACTCGCCGAAACTGTTCGGCTCGTAGCCGACAGCGGAGCCGGCGTTGCCGTCCACCCGCATCTGGCCGTCACGGTGAGAGGGGTTCGCGTAACATCTCGGCCGGTTGACCGGGATCTGGTGGTGGTTGACNNCCCAGGCGGTAGCGCTGCGCGTCGCCGTAGGCAAAGAGGCGCCCCTGCAGCATCTTGTCCGGCGAGAACCCGATCCCCGGCACCACGGCGGCGGGGTTGAACGCGGCCTGCTCCACGTCCTGGAAGTAGTTCTCGGGGTTCCGGTTCAGTTCGAGCACGCCCACCTCGATCAGCGGGTACTCCCCGTGGTACCAGACCTTAGTGAGGTCGAAGGGGTTGTAGGGCATCTTCTTCGCCTGCTCCTCGGTCATCACCTGGATGTACATCGTCCAGCGGGGGAAGTCGCCCCGCTCGATGCTCTCGAAGAGGTCGCGCTGGTGGCTCTCGCGGTCTTTCGCGACGATCGCCTCGGCCTCCTCGTCGGTCAGGTTCTTGATGCCCTGCTGGGTCCGGAGGTGGAACTTGACCCAGACGCGCTCGTCTCCCGCGTTGATCATGCTGAACGTGTGGCTTCCAAAGCCGTGCATGTGGCGATAGGAGAGGGGGATCCCGCGGTCGCTCATGGTGATCGTCACCTGGTGCAACGACTCGGGAAGGGATGTCCAGAAGTCCCAGTTGTTCTTTGCCGACCGCATGTTCGTCTTCGGGTCGCGCTTGACGGCGCGGTTGAGGTCCGGGAACTTGTGGGGGTCGCGTATGAAGAAGACGGGCGTGTTGTTGCCGACCAGGTCCCAGTTCCCTTCCTCGGTGTAGAACTTGATGGCGAAGCCGCGGATGTCGCGTTCTGCGTCGGCCGCACCGCGTTCGCCGGCGACGGTCGAGAATCGTACGAAGACCTCGGTCTTCTTGCCCACTTCCGAGAAGATCTTCGCTTTCGTGAACCGGGTGATGTCGTGGGTGACGGTGAACGTTCCGAACGCCCCGGACCCCTTGGCGTGCATGCGCCGCTCCGGGATCACCTCCCGGTTGAAGTGCGCGAGTTTCTCCTGGTACCAGACGTCCTGCATCAGCATGGGGCCGCGTGGACCTGCGGTCATGGCGTTCTGGTTGTCCGGCACGGGTGCGCCGGCAGCGGTGGTCAGTTTCTTCTTGTTCTCCATGGTCGCTCCTCAGTTTCTCTGTGGTCGCAGTGGGGATAGGTGAGTTAAAATCGACTGATGTAGACTCACTTCCGGTTAATTTAAATGTTGCCGGACGACGGTCTTTGCTCCCCGCTCACTTCAGGGGAAAT
>DALN01000090.1:0-269 GCA_002499455.1 Methanoculleus sp. UBA77
CCTGCTCGACAACATGACGGTGGACGCGGTCTCCGGGACGGTCCGTACGCTCACCGGGCGGGGCCTCCGGGAGCGGGTGACCCTCGAGGTATCGGGGGGCGTCGCCGCCGGCGATCTGGCCGGATACGCCGCAACCGGGATCGATATCATCAGCATGGGTGCGCTCACCCATACGGTCAGGAACTTCGACGTGAGCCTGGATATTTTGAAAGGGGCGGGAACGGTCCGGATTCCGTGACCGCCGAAAAAGAGCGGGATCAGGAGGCTTC
>DALN01000090.1:427-1062 GCA_002499455.1 Methanoculleus sp. UBA77
TCCTCCCGGAGCGTGGAATCCCTGGCCAGGTCTTCCTCGAAGTAGAGGTAGACATGAAAGTTGTGGCGTCTTCCCAGTTTATTGAGCTCCCTGATATCGATCTTCGTACCGGGAGCGATGCCGAGGCGTTCCAGGTCCGGCGGAAATGTCCTTCCCTCCGGTATACCGGTCGGAGTCTCCATACTATGGTGAAGGCAGGGAAAGTAGAAAAATGCACCTCCCGGAGGCATCTCGCCACCGGGGCAAAACCTTATACCCCGGCGGCCCAAGATGGGCCGAAGGTGGCCTATGGCAGGAAGGGGTTCGTCGGTACCGGAAGGAGGGGCCGGAGGTCTCGGCAGGGAGACGAGGCTTCACCGGTACCTCGCCATGCTCGAGTCCGATAGTCTCAACGACCGGTGGCGGGCCGCCGATGCCCTCGGGGAGATGGGTGACTCCCGTGCGGTGCAGCCGCTGATCCGGGCCCTGGACGACGATTACGTCGATGTGCGGTGGAAAGCGGCGAAGGCACTCGGCCTCATCGACGGCCGCGAGCCCGTGCTCCCGCTGATACGGAGCCTGGAGGACAGGAGCCCCTGGGTCCGGGCCGGAGCGGCCTGGGCCCTCGGGAAGATCGGCGACCCCCGTGCCGTTGA
>DALN01000090.1:1098-2730 GCA_002499455.1 Methanoculleus sp. UBA77
CCCCTGGTCCGCCTCCTCGGCGATGCCGACCGCGACGTCAGGCTTGCCGCCCGGCAGGCGCTCGACGAGCTCCCGACCGAACGGGAGATCCCGAGCGTCTGACGGGATGTATCCCCGTTGCCGCCTCTATCCCGTATGGGTTTATAATCTAGGACCGACTTCTTTTATCTGGATAACTATTACGATTCGTTTATATACTCATTTAGTTCTCCAGGGGACGTCAGATATGGACCTGTTCATGAAGTGTGCCATTGAGGAGGCGGAAGCCGGCCTGCAGGAGGGTGGGATCCCCATCGGCTCGGTGCTGGTGCGTAACGGCCGGATCGTCGGGCGGGGGAGGAACCGCCGTGTCCAGTGCGACGATGCCATCCTTCACGCGGAGATCGACTGCCTGAGGAACGCAGGAAGGATCGGCTCCTACGCGGACTGTACGCTCTACTCGACGCTGATGCCCTGCTACCTCTGTGCGGGGGCGATCGTCCAGTTCGGGATCGGAAAGGTCGTGGCCGGAGAGTCGACGAACTTTCCCGGAGCGCGGGAGTTTCTCGAGTCCCACGGCGTCGAGGTGATCGACCTGGACCTCGATGTCTGCAAGACGATGATGCACGAGTTCATCGAGAAGCATCCCGACCTCTGGTACGAGGATATCGGGGCGCTGTGAGGGGCCATGGCTGAGAACAGGGTGGTTCGCTATGCCGTAATCGCCGTCGCCTTCCTTCTCATCGGCGCTGGTGTTGCCCTTGCGGCCGCGCCCCTGCTCGCAGGATCCGGCGGCGAGGCTGAGCGAGATACCCTCTTCCAGGTCTCGACGATCGACGCGCTCCTGCAGGGCATCTACGATGGCAGTATGACGTTCGATGAACTTGCGGCGCACGGGGACCTCGGGATCGGGTGCGGCGACCGGCTCGACGGGGAACTGATCGGTGTGGACGGGGAGTGGTACCTGATCCGGACCGACGGCCGGGCCTCCCCGGTCGCCGGGAGCGCGACGACGCCCTTTGCCGCCGCGACCTTCTTTGACCCGGACCTCACGGTCACGGTCGGGGAGCCGGTGAACCTGACCGGGCTCGGCCGCTACCTCGATGCGGAGATCCCCTCGGAGAACCTCTTTTACGCAGTCCGGATGGACGGCACCTTCCCGCGGGTGGTGACCCGGAGCGTGCCCATCCAGGAGAAGCCCTACCCGCGTCTCGTCGACGTGACGGCAAATCAGACGGTCTTTACGTTCGAGAACGTCACCGGGACGGTCGTCGGGTTCCGGACCCCTGCGATGGTCGGGGGGATCAACGTCCCGGGCTACCACCTCCACTTCATCACGGGTGATCGCACCGCCGGCGGGCACCTGCTCGATATAACGGTGCCCGAAGGCTCCGGCGTGCAGGTCGACGTCACGGCGAACTTCAGTATGGCCCTCCCCGCGACAGAGGATTTCTGGACGGTCGACCTCTCCGGCGACCTCTCGGAAGACCTCGAACGGGTGGAGAAGTAACACCTCCCCGGAGAGCCATCCGCTCTCCCTTCATTTCTTCGGCCCTCCGTAACGGATCGGGGTTCACGGTACCGGAGCGGTTGCCAAAAAAAGTGAGTGATTACCTGACGACGAGCAGCGGCGGCCTGACCGCACCGCCGATC
>DALN01000153.1:0-1047 GCA_002499455.1 Methanoculleus sp. UBA77
TCCGGCGTGGTGCCGCCCTTGCCGTTGTTCGGCTTCTTCCCGGTTGCCTCGAGCGCCTTCTCGGAGGGATTTGCGTGGTCCGGGGGCGCGCCGGCTACCGCGGGTGCGAGCGCGGCGAGGAGGAGGGCGGCGACGAGGAAGAGGGCCGCCGCCCGTTCAGGCCGCATCCGGCGGTCGCACCCCCCCGGCCAGGACGAAGACGAGGGTCGCCCCCGGTGCGCCCTTCGCCAGTTCGACGAGGTCGCCGTCACGGAGTTCCCGCCGCGTCCCCCGCCCGATCTCGTTCCCGTTCACGAAGGTCCCGCCCGTGCTCCCGCAGTCCTCGATGAGCCAGGCCCCCTGCCGCCGGGTGAGCCGGGCATGGGGCCGTGAGACCCGGGTGACCGCCGCGTACTCCTCACCGAGCACGATCTCCTGCCCCGGCCGGGGGGGTGCGTCCGGGTCGGCCCGGCCCAGGGCGACGCTCTCCTCCGCGATGGGGAAGACCTTCCCGTCGTCCGCCCCCCCGAGGAGGATGAGGNNCCGGGCCCCGGCCGGCAAACTCGCCCGAGAACGCCTCCCGGACACCGGCAAGTTTCTGTGCGAGCACGGCGTCCGTGAGCGTCAGGTTCAGGTTCGCAAAGAGCCCCAGGCTCCGCGTGATCGCCTCAAGCCCTCCCGGCACGAGCGAGTACTTCCAGACCGGGTGGACCCCTTTTGCGGACGGCCGCGAGAGGCCGGCTTCTTTCCGGACGACCCCGATGCTCATCAGTTTGTCGAGATGCTTCTTGGTGTTCTCGTAGCTCGTCTCGATCTCGNNGGAGATCTGCCGGACCTCCTTGGGCTTTCGTTCGATCACCTTCAGGATCTTCAAGCGCGTGCTGCTGCTCAGCACGTCCAGGTATTCGGAGAGCTCCTGTAAGTCGTCGGTGCCGGTGCCGAGGATCAGTGTCCTTGCGTCGTCGTCGTGAGTCGTGGTCTCTCCTCCCGTCCTCTATTGCTGTATGGTTTCGCGAGACCGCAAAAGAAGGTTGTGCACCGGGACGGGGCGGCAGACACCGCGGAAAC
>DALN01000153.1:1073-3174 GCA_002499455.1 Methanoculleus sp. UBA77
GAGATCGAGGAGATGATCCAGTCGACTCCCGACCATGCCGATATCCGGGAGGCGCTCGCCTCACTCGACTTCGTGCCGGAGCGGGACAACACCGATGTGGCGATCTGGGTGCATCCGGGCCTGCGGATCTTCGTCCTGCTCCAGATGAACATCGGGGGCGGCTACGCGGGCTACAGGGTCGGGGCCTACGAGGACCTCGAAGGCGGCGAGGGAGAGTTTATCGGCTACAACGCCCGGTGACGCCTTCCCCCTCGCCCGCGGGTCAGGTTTATCCCGGTAGAGCGCGGTAAGGCTCCCCTATGAAGAGACAGGTACTGGTCGACCGTGATGAGCAGGAGGTCATGAAGGGCCGGGTCCGGGAGGCGATCGCCGGCGGCGGGACCTACGACGAGATCCGGCAGCGTCTCGAGGGTCTCGGCTTCCGGGCGAAGGAGGACAACCCCGCGCTTGCCCTCTGGGAGAACCCCGAGCACGAACTCTTTGTGATGATCCATATGGACGCCGGGGCCGGGAAGGTGCGCGAGTACGATGTGAGGACGTTTGAGGAGACGGAAGGCTATGAGTGATCCCGTTTCCCGGGCGGGCCTACGAAGAGCCCGATGTAGCCCCCGATGAGCGCGATGATGAAGACGATGACGTAGACCGGGAGCGTGAGCCACCCTTTAAAGAGGTCGAAGAACGCGTTGCCGGTGATCTCGCCGACGAGGATGAGGAGCCGGAGGATGAAGATGACGAGGAAGACGGCGCCGAGCGCACCGAAGACCGGGCCGGGCAGGTTGAGCGGGAGGGTGAGAGCGCCGAAGAGGTCGCCGATGAGGAAGAGGACCGTGATCAGGACGAGCAGGCCGAGGTTGGCGTTGAGGAACGCGACGACCTGGACGAAGACCGGGGACTGGACGTAGGCGCCGGCGAGGAGGTTCAAGACGGCGAGGAGGATCAGGAAGAAGATGAACCCGCCTATCCGCGATATGAGNNATGCCCGCGATCGACTCCCTCTTCCGTCCGCCCATACGATGCTTCTCCACTGAGGTGAAAGCGCTCCACCTTTATGGAGCTGCCGCCCGCTCCGTCACCCGGGTCTGCGCCTGCTCGCGGACGAACGAGAGGAGGTAGTAGGGCCCCCCGGCGCCCCGGCCCGTCGACCCGCTCGCCTTCCAGCCCCCGAAGGGCTGGGCGCCCGGCCAGGCNNCCCGTCGTCGCCCCGCCGCGCCGGTTGGCGTAGACGACCCCGAACCGGATCCCCTCGAAGAACGTCTCGATCTCCGCCGGGTCTTCGGCGAAGATCCCGGCCGTCAGGCCGTAGTCCGTCGCGTTTGCGAGCGCGAGCGCCTCGTCGAGTTCCTCGAACGTCCCGACGAGGAGGACCGGGACGAAGAGTTCGTCACGGAAGAGGCGGTGGTCGTGCGCAAGCCCGGCGATGACCGTGGGCCGGACGTAGCCGCCTCCCCGGACCGTCCCGCCCGCGACGAGCCTCCCGCCGTCGCGGAGCGCCTCCTCGACCGCCTTCCGGTAGGTCAGCCGTGCGTCGTCGTCGATCAGGGGGCCGAACGCCACCTCCCGCCGCCGGGGGTCGCCGACCTCCATCTTCTCCGTCCTCTTCCGGAGCGCCTCACAGAACCGCTCCGCGACCGGCGACTGGACGTAGACCCTCGATGCGGCGCTGCACTTCTGCCCCGCAAACCCGAAGGCCGCCCGCGCCACGCCCTCGGCTGCCTTCTCGATATCCGCGCTNNGCGGTGACGATCACCGGGTTCTTGCTCCCCAGTTCCAGCACCAGCGGCCGGTGGTAGGGCTGCACCGCGGCCGCCTGCCGCGCAAGCCACGTCCCGACGGCCCGCGACCCGGTGAACGCTATCCCGGCGACGTCGGGGTGGGCGACCACGGCCTCGCCGAAGGGGCCGCCGGGCCCGGTCACCAGGTTGAGGGCACCGGGCGGGACGCCAGCAGCCGCAAAGAGCCGGTAGAGCGTCACCCCGGCGAGCGGGGTCTTGCTCGTCGGCTTGAAGACGACCGTGTTCCCCGTGAGGAGGGCGCCCGTGATCATCCCGGCAGCAAGCGCTATCGGGAAGTTGAAGGGCGATATGACCGCCCAGACGCCGTA
>DALN01000133.1:0-5984 GCA_002499455.1 Methanoculleus sp. UBA77
GTCATTCTTATGTTCGTCCTTACCCTGTTCGGAGTTGCCTGGATCAACTCGAACCCGGGCTATTACTGATATACGGTCACAATAGGCGGCCTTTCTAACTATACCGGCGAACCGGTCACCGATATTATCGTGCCGATGCCTATGAGGGGCGGGGAGCTGGTTTTTTCGGAAGAGGAACTCCAGTACAGGCAATTCGGCAACTGGAAATCGGTAATTGTCGTAACTCCCCATGGCAAAATGCTTGCTTTTCAATCGGTCGGCGCGAACCTTACCGATATCCACGCAGAATTTTTCAAAAATTTTGATCCCGGTGAGTTAAGACTGACAGACCCTCAGAATGAGTCTCTCTCCCCGCTCATGCGTGGCGGTCTCAACTCCTCTGCAGGATGGAATTCCAGCACGCAGGATGGGTCTGGATACACATCGGCCCTCGTCCTCCCGGAGGATCTTGTGCCTCTGAATGCGAATGCAACAGATGTTGCCGTTAGCCTGGAGTTAACCGTATCTGAGGGAATCCATCATTCTATATCGGGAGATACGTTCCGGGTGAGTATTCTGGAGCATGTTCCTCCTGACATTCGCGGAGCGATCCCGGTAAACGTTCATGCTGCGAGGTACGAGGGTGGTGGAAATTGGGTTCCGATAAGCGAGTTCTAATGCATGCGAAGTGAAAAGCAAATTTGCGTTCAGGGACCGCCGGTGGGCTTTCAAATCCCTTTTCCGGATGCCCAGGTCCCGCAACCGGAAATCTTCTTGAGCCCTTGAAGAGGCATGAGCGTGCGTGAATCCGGAGAATGCCAGAATCGTTTATTTCTGGTAGCCTTTGCCCCTGATGCCGGCTGTTCGCTTGACAGCGCAAGTTTTCCATCGGCCGGGACAGCGAGTCTCCCGGATCGGCGGAGGCGCATTTCCGGGGGCAAAATGATCAGAATGCCTCAACGTGTAGAGGATCGTGACAGAAATCGTTTATAGGGGGACGTTGACTTCTCATGCATAGATCCCGGAAGGCGGGGCCCCTCCGGTGGGTGATGGTGGGGAGATGGGCGAACAGCGTACCAATACCAAAAAAACCTTACTGAACCTGCTGATAGCGGTCACCATCCTCGCCGCGGTGATCTTCCTGCTCCTTCTTCTTCCCGCGTTCGTCGAGACGACCATGCCGAACGACTCCTACATGATCAAGATCACCGGTCTGTCCGATCTCGCCGTGAACGGCACCGCCACGGTCATGATCCCGGTTCCGGCGAATGCGGAGGGCGATCTGGTGATCTTCGAGTCGTCCAGCGTTCTCCAGCCCGCCGGGTGGCGGACGGCGATCCGGGAGACGCCGTATGGGAAGATGATCGCGTTCACGACGACGGAAGACTACGCGCAGGATATCTTCAGACCGACCGGTGAGTTCGAGACGAAAGAAGAGCCGAGACTGCTCGTACCGGTCCTCGCGACCCCGGACAACGCGAGCGTCACCGAGTTCACCCGGATATCGGGCGGCACCTACACCACGGTCGTCTTCCTCGACGGCTTCGTCCCGCCGCCGGAGGATGCGGCCCCGATCGCGTTCGACCTCGAGTACCAGGGCGGCGGCGGTGTGAAACATCTGATCAAAGAGAATATCTGGACGGCGACGGTGAATACGGCTGTTCCGAGCACAACGTCGGGATTTGTTCCGGTTTCGGCCGACTACTCTGTCACCGCCGGGGGTATCATGCCATTATGATGGACGATCTCATGTGGAGAATCCCACGGTGGATCGTGAGCGTTGCGCCCCGCCCAACCGCGTGCTCTTCCGGTCTTGCGGATGAGAGGTCAGGAAGTGATAGATGGTCCCCTCGATAATCTCCTTTCTGGGCAAAGTCATCGGTGTCTCACTTCTCGCGATCGCAGTTGTCGCTATCGGTGGGAATATTCTCGTCCACTCTCAGCAAACCCAGACGGTGTCGGGGCATTACTCGTGGGATTACTCATACGCCGTTTCCGTTACCGGATTGTCCGGCTACCGGGGAGATCCGATCATAGATATCGTTGTTCCCATCCCTGCCATCGGGGGGTCACCGATCTTTTCCGAAGAGGACTTCCGGCAAATGACTTCTGATAACTGTACGCCCATCCCCGCTATGACAGAGGATGGGGAGATGTTTGCATTGCGTTTGCGCGGTACAGATCTAACAGATGTTTCTGCCGCTAAATCAGGAGGTTTCTCAAGAGATCTCTCGCTTGAGGAGGTGCAGGAAGGTGTGTTTATACCGGGACCCTCACGCCTCTCTGAGGCGGGGAATACCCCGGATGACTTCCCATACATCATCATCCCGGACTCGCTCCGCCCTGTATCGAACGATCCGAGCCCCATCTCGTTAAGTATCAACGTTACCGTATTCGGGAGTACAACCTTCGGTGAGCACAGGCCCGATTACCTTGTCTCGATCATGGAGCAGATCCTGGCGGGAAGGACCGGCATTATCCCCGTGGAGCCGCGGATCTACTATCGCGACAGTTTTCGCGAAGCCTTCCGTCCTCTTCCAGAGGACGTCGGCGTCTCGTGCATGGGTGCCGGGACCGGTATCCCGGCAGAGGTGATACCATGACCGGACGGAGTCAGATCCTTACCGTTGCCGGCATCGTGTGCATCGTTCTCGCAAGCGTCGTCTTCCTGACTCTCCCTCCGGCCGAAGCGGAGCTTGCAGACCCGTACCTCGTCGCCGAGGAGGCCGCCCGCGACCACGCGACCGCGGCGCTCGTCGAGTTCATCGTCGCGGGTCCGGGGCTCACCGAAGGGGAGGCCTGGCGGAGCGCCACGATCGGGGCCGGGTCCGTGCTCTTCTTCGACCGTAACGGGAGGCCGTTCGTCTACCATTACCCGGTGGAGAGCGGCGGCGTGGCGATCGGGAGCATCAAGGTCGCGGCCCGGACGGTCCTCGGCGGTGGGGTGATGGAGTATGGGACCACGCCGTCGACCTTCGACCCCGAGGATGCCATACCCCTGGCCGTCGCCGCAGCAGAGCGCACATACCCCGGCTGGAACATCCTGGACGCTCTCCCCTGCTACGCCCCGCCGGTCACCGGCGTCCTGGTACGGGCGATAACGGTGAACGATACGGAGACACTCCTCCTGATTGACCCGGTATCCGGGAGGATGGTGGAGCGGGAACCGGCAGACGAAGGTACAGCCGCCGTCGATCATCGCGGACGCGTCCTCAACGAGGACGAGATCGAGGACAAAATCGCCGACTGGCGCGGTACCGATGCGCGTTATCGCGAGATCCTCGCATTTGCAGGGCGCCACGGGATCGATCTCCGGTTACCGCTCTCCGAGGAGGACTTCGAACTCTATGAGGAGTTCTTCGAGAGCCGGAAGGTATCGCCGACACGGACACCGCCTCCCAGCACTCCTATACCCGAGTCGGAGCTGATTGCGCGGCAGAAGGAACTGGAAGAATGGCAGCGGACGGTGGATTGGGAGATCGCCGTTGCCTATGACGCCGGGATGCCCGATGACGAGATCTCCGCCGTTATCGAAGAGCACCTCGGGGAGGGTTCCATCCCGGGGGGTATCAAGACCGGGTCTTCATACGTCTGGCTCTGCCTCAACGCGACGAACGCAGAGTTCGCTGGCTACCGGGACCGTCTTGAGAACCACGCAACTGTCCAGGTGGTTGATGCCAGCGAGGCCTTCTTTATGAGTCTCCTTGAGAACCCGAGGACCGCGGGGGATCGTACGCTCTGGCTCTTCAGCATCAGCCACGATCGGCCCGAGATGGACCCGGAGGAGATCACGAGTCTGCTCCTCGCGGAGGGCTTCCCGCTCGAAGAGATGCGGTTCGCCCGCATGAACTCGTATCCCGGGGACCGGGACGGGCGGGAACAATTCGCGCAGCGGTTGAACGCGGATGCGCGCCTGCTCTTCGTGATGAAGGAGTACCGCACTGGGGGCGGGCTGCCTTCCGCCTCCGGCGGTGAGGGCATCGGATAGCAACCCTGAGGAGAATCTGGAGAAAGGTTGTCATCGAGAACTCGGTTGATACCGTTCTTATCGTGGCGATCTTCCTGATCCACCTCTACACATCCCCTGTGTCTTCCATCAACCGGGTCTTCTGGTTTTCTCTTCGGCATCGGCGCATTCTTGACCTGCATCTATTTCGGATCTGCCGGACGGAAACACCGTGACCGCAGGGAGCAAGTACGGTGTGGCGGTCGTGAACAATACCAGGTATCGATCGTTGATCAGACCTACATGGTCGGCACAAAGGCGGGGTGAGTATCGTTGCCGATACTATAGAGGGATACGCCGCGTCGTCACCGGCCTGTATCGGCCGGCATTGACATGGGGCGCTTGCCCGGTGAGGTCCTCGTGCGCCAGGCGAGCCGGTTTTACGGGTACTCTATCGGGACGAATGAATGCTCCGCTCCTCTCTTACCGGGAGGGCTCGTCATTCAACGGCACAACGTGAGTCCTCGGTCAGCTGCGGCATGCTTCCGGGAGCAAAACGGATCGAATTGCCTCAACGTGTAGAGAGGTTCGACAGAAATCGTTTATAGGGGGACGTTGATTTCTCACCGTGGGTACCGGAGCCGGTATCCCGAAGCGTGGGGGGTCCACCCGGCCAAGAGCGAATCGGATGGGTGAACATCCCGCATGTCCGGGGGCATGAACCGGCTAACTTCACGCGAATGTTTGGGTCATGCCTCTGTAATCTCAAATGAAAGGACAGAGGTAAACCGATGAAAACGCTGGATCTTGATGCCATCCTACTTTCAATGTTGCTTGTAACGATGGCAATGGTATCGGTAGTGAGCGCGACGGGGCAAGGATTTAACGAACAAAATTCTGTTAACGTAAGTAACGCACTAAATGTGCCTGACCATTAGATCTCCCCGGAGTACTTCATGGGCGCAAAACCTGCAGCCCCTTTGCCGGAACCAGAGATGATAACAATTATCCTCTCCGAAAAAACCCTCAGTATACTGGGTCAAGATAAAGAAACTGGAGTCCTTGTACTTCCAGTATCACCTCAAGATTTAAATGCCCGATTCATGAAATCGGAAGTGCATCAAAGCATGTTCATTGAAAAAAGTATCAATCCAAGTGATGCCGTTGTTCTGGTACGCATGCCGGAGACAATGTATGGAAGGTTCCTTGCTGTCTCTCAAAATAATACGTTGATACTGCCCACGTCGCACTTCTGTAGATTCTATGAGAATCTCACCGACCTCAACTCTCATATTAGTCTTAAAGATGGTATTTTAATGGTAACTCCCGGTGAATATGATACTCAGTTACTTGAGGGGCTTAACTCAGCTCCCCGGGTAGTAGATATTCCAGAAGTCTCCGGAGAGAATGCTGATGTGAATAGTATCGACCGGGCGACAGCTTTAGATGATGGCATCTGGTTCAATGAATGGATTAATTTTGACCGGATATACTGGTGGACTACTTATGATTACTGTATTGGCCAGATAACACCAGATTGTTGGTATCGTTCAGGCCAGAACAATCAATACTACACCCCACAGGAAAGGGAATATTACCTCAATAATGGTCAGGAGGCCATAGAGATTGTCGTGAATTATGATCGCTTTACGGCAGATGGTGCAGTTTACCTATTCCCAGCCATCTATGATAGTTATTCCCCAACAGCAACGCCTCTGGAGCAGTGGGAAAACAGTGGTGCCGGCATTATCGAACTTGATCCGTCGTCTTTTCCCCATGCATATGGATACCACGTTCAGATCTCCAATGGAAAATATTACGTAGACTTTGAAGATATGAACACACTACAGTGGTTCGCAGGATATGTATACAACGATCAGGACAATCCGGGTACTACCTTTACAAGGGCAAGTGGATCTTCTGAGCATTATCAGGCAAATCAGCCGATCACCGACCAATTCGTTGCTTATACGGATCCTGTAATCGACGAGTGGGCCCGCGAAACAGGTGGCACCTGGCGCAAACCACGCGAAGTATGGAGTTATAGTGGACAGACCCC
>DALN01000133.1:6109-7325 GCA_002499455.1 Methanoculleus sp. UBA77
CAAGGTTGTGATTCCAGTTCATGAAACTAGTTAATGGTGACAGAAAATGGATTGCACTGGTGTGCATCCTTATATGTATTGGGATAATCAGCGTGTACCTGCTCTACGAGGCGGTTATCCCGCGCATGACCGGGATTCCGGGAAAGGGTCAGCCGACAAACGAGATGCCCGATACGATATTCCGGTGCTTCATTATCGAATATAACCAGAGTTTCGCAAAAGATGCCCTTGTATTTCATCTTACTGACGCAGACCTGGAGGACCATCCGGAATATCGGCGCGGAATGGAGGAAGCAAATACCAGTACAATGGAATGGCGTGAAGGTAAACGGTACATCTCCGAGGTGCAGGATTGTTCAGAATGTCTCTGGTCGTTCGATCTCTGCCTGCAGGAATATTCCAGATCGGATTGTCTGTCTCATTTGAAATTGTACGAATATCAGGGAAGATACTTTGAGATTCGATGTATCCCCTCGCAGGTGCGATCCTGATCAGGACTAGACCTAAGTGGATCGTTCTTGCCTGCGGTCTCGTCGGCGTTGTTGCCGTCGTGCCTGGTTTCATGCTTTTGCCGACGTCGTCATCATCTATGCCCGCTAAAGCTCGAGTGGGCGGCCGATACTCTATGTTATGGAGAGGACGGGGGTAGAACCCGGGGGGCGTGATCGTTTCCCCTGACCGAGAAGGATTTTGCCGACCATCTAGTGTTCGACGTGGTCATCCGGGGTGAAGAGTGGAACCCGTCGGCGTGGGAGTGGGGCTACCGGGATCAACGCGTCATCGGGGGGACGAGCGTCTCGTACACGGAAAGCAAAGCGCTCCACGATACCTACGGTCCCGGAGGGGAGCATGGGCTGTACCCACTCCTAGAATACGAAGGTGCGTACTATGTGGGCTGACGACGTGGCCGTGAACTGGGCACGTCGTGCAGCGGGGTACTACCGGCCCGGATGTGGGATTGCCCCCGGTGCCACGGTGCTTGCCCTCCGTCGTTCGGTGCCTCCTTGGCTCCTGGATTGCAATGGTCACATTTGGGTGCGGAGTCAGTCTCGCAGGCTCGACACAGATGTGTGTCACCGAGATCGTTTACAGTTGAAACCCGGGTTTTGATCTGGAGTCTGGGCGTTCAGCGCGTCTCCAGCCTGATCGTGTGCTACTGCCAAGAGGATGCCGTCTGGAAGAATTCCCTATTAGTAGGAGTGACCTCCGGTATCGG
>DALN01000080.1 GCA_002499455.1 Methanoculleus sp. UBA77
CGCTCGGAGATCGGGGAGCTCGCGGAGGCGTTCGGGAAGAAGCAGGTCGGGTCGAGCACGATGCCCCACAAGAGAAACCCGATCAAGAGCGAGCAGGTCTGCGGGCTTGCCCGGATCGTCCGGTCCGCGGTCGAGCCGGCGTTGCAGAACAACGTCCTCTGGGACGAGCGCGATCTGACGAACTCCTCGCCCGAACGGGTGCTCTTCCCCGAGGCCTCGGTCCTCGCCGACCACATCCTCAAGGTGATGATCGGCGTGATGGAGGGGCTTGAGTTCAATCGGGAGAATATCCGGAAGAACCTGATGCTCCTCCGGGGCGTGAACCTCGCCGAGTCGGTGATGATCGAGCTGACGAAACGGGGCATGAACCGGCAGGAGGCCCACGAAGTGATGCGGACGGCGAGCATGCAGGCCCTCGCCGAAGGCCGGGACCTCGCAGAGGTGCTGGCCGAGCGCCCGGAGGTCACCCGGTTCGTCACCCGCGACGACCTTGACCGGCTCCTCGACCCGGATGCCTATATCGGGACGGCGGTCAGGCAGGTGGACCGCCTGATCGAGAAACTCGCGCCGCTCTGTCCGTGAGCGGCCGTTCAGGCGGGGTGCATCATCGCGTCCCGCTCGGCCGTTGTGATATCGCGCAGGATACCGGGGGAGAGGTCAGCGATCGGGTAGTAGCCGCCGCCGGCATGCTCCGCGACTGCCCTGCAGTAGCCGAGCCGGATATCCAGGAACGAGCCCCCGGTCTCCTCGGTATCGATGACCACTGTCCTAATACCCTGTGACTGGATCTCCTCTGCGATGCCAAGGACTTCGTGACGCACGTCGCCTGAGATGGGGACGTTTGCCCGGCCGTCGGAGATGACGACCATCATCGGGATCACCTCGCCGTTCTTCCGTCGTTCCTGCTGGAGAACCTCCAATCCTTTTACCAGGCCGGCACCTAGTGGCGTCTTTCCACCGGTGGGGAGGTCTTCCAGTTGTTTCTGCGCGAGGTCGACGCTCGAGCAGAGCGGGAGGAGAACCTCGGCGCTGCTCCCGCGGAACGCCACAAGCCCGACACGGTCGCGGTGCCGGTAGGAGTCCAGCAGCATCGAGAGGACCGCGCCCTTGGCCGACTCCATCCGCCTTGTGGCTCCCATCGAGCCACTGGCATCGACCACGAAGACGCACGCGACAGAGACCTTCCCCACCCTGACCCGCTCGCGGATGTCCTCTCTCCGGACGGCGACCGCCATCCCGTTGTGGTCCCGCACCGCCTGGTGCGGGGCGGCTGCCCTGAGCGTGGCATCGAGCGCGACGTCGCCGGTCCCGGTCGGATACCGGGCTGAGACGTACCTGCCCCTGTTCCCGGCCGAGAAAGTCTCGAGCCGCCTCCCTGAAACCCTCTTTCGTTCCCGGGTATCCCGCCGTTCCGGCGTGCTCATCTTTCCGGGATCGATCGGGTCCCCGATTGGAAGGACGGTCTCGTGTGCGGCGCTCCCGCCGGAGGGAGGGGGCTCTCCACCATCCCCGCCGTGGTGCCCGTCACCAGCCGTATCGTCCCCGCCGTCCCGGGGAGGATGGTCGTGCCCGCTCCCTGCGTTCTCCAGCGCCTCGTCGAGGTCTTCAGGATCGATCCTCGGCTCCTCAAACGGTCTTCGGCGCATCCGGTGCGGGAGCGCAAGTTCCATGGCCTCCCTGATATCGTCGCGGGTGACGACGGTCCGCCTCTCGAGGGCGGCGATCGTCTTTGCCGTGCGGACGACGGCGATATCGGCGCGGTGGGTCCTGACCCCAAGCCTGATGCATGCCTCCACCACCACGTTCAGGAGGGCGTCGTCGACCGTGACGGAGGGGAGCAGCATCCGTGCAGCGACGATCTCCTCGCGCAACTCTTCCTGCGCCGCGCCGTATTCCTGCCGGCACCCTCCGGGATCGCGCTCGAACGTCTCGGCGGCCCTGATGACCGCCACACGCTGGGCAGGGTCCTCGATCCCTTCCACGGTCACCTGCAGCCCGAACCGGTCGAGCAACTGCGGCCGCAGTTCCCCCTCTTCCGGGTTCATGGTGCCGACCAGGATGAACCGGGCAGGATGGGAGAACGATATGCCTTCCCGCTCCACCACGTTGACGCCCATGGCGGCAGCATCGAGGAGGACATCGGCAACGTGGTCGTCGAGCAGGTTGACCTCGTCGATGTAGAGGATCCCGCGGTTGACCGCCGCGAGGATACCCGGATCGATGGCTACCCTCCCTTCACGGATCGCCCGCTCCACGTCGACGGTGCCCACCACCCGGTCTTCGGTCGCTCCAATCGGGAGATCGACGACGCGGACCCGGCGCCGCTCGACGTCCAGGTCCTCGCCTGCGGCCTTCTTCCCGGCGCAGGCAGTACACAGGCCGCCGTTGGGATCACAGTTATACGGGCAGCCCCGGACCGCATCGATCTCGGGAAGCACGTCGGCAAGCGCCCTGACCGCAGTGGACTTTGCGGTCCCTTTCTCGCCGCGGATGAGCACGCCGCCGATGCCCGGGTTGACGGCGTTGAGAAGGAGTGCACGCTTCATCGTCTCCTGGCCGACGATGGCGGTGAACGGAAGTACGTTCCTCCGTGCTGAATATGACATATTTTAGAATATGATGCAATTAATGTTAAAGAATTCCTATTTTGTAACAAAATACGGGCACAGTCCGGGCGTGGGCGGCCCTGCCCCCGCCCGGTAACGTGAGGTCTCAGAACTCTTCCGCGATGCCGTAGCCGTAGGACCGCAGCACCTGGCTCCCCCTCTGCTCCGGATACACGTTCAGCACGAGCCCCCGCAGTTCCAGGAACTCTTCGGCGGAGAGGAGTGTGATGGTCTGAAGCAGTTCTTCCTCGCCGGGATCCATCGACCAGGAGTGGATGTAGTAGGCATCGGGCAGCCCCTCCTGCTCGTGCAGATAGAGGTCCTTTCCGCGCGCGAACGCCCCGCCTGCGTCACCGCCCCGCGGGGCGAGGTAGAGCCAGGCATCACGGTCGGTGTCAAGGAAGATCTCGCCTTTCTCGGATCGAATGCATTTCTTCATAGTCAGTCACCTCTGCCCCGCCGGCCGTGCAGGGCAGTTCGGCAGGCGGCGGCGAGGAACCCGGAAGCCCGGTGAGATAGCCATGGCATTTCAGCGATCCTGCCACCACCCGCCGGGCAGAGGTAGAACGTCGAGTGTCATACAATTTAATATTATTAAGATTAAGTGCCACAATATTAATTATTAGTAATATTAATTTCCCCGACGGCGCCACCGTCCCGGTCTTTCGCCGTCCGACCGATCCCGGCTCCCCTGTCATGCCGGGTAGTGCCCGGGAACCAGTCGATACGAGAAAAGCCGAATTTTTCGAAACTTTTCCCCGCCTGCTCCCGGCGATAGCAATTCCCGGGCACGACGGTTCACCGGACGCGCACCTGACAATGCTTGAAGGACGCTCCCTGAGGAGCATCCTGATCCTGAGGATTCACGCCTCCC
>DALN01000001.1:0-10265 GCA_002499455.1 Methanoculleus sp. UBA77
CGAGGCCGCCTGGTTCGTCGAAGAGCCCTCGCCGGAGGCGGCGGCGTTCTGGAACGACTGCTACCCGGCGATAAGATCGGTCGCGGCAAACCGCGCCATCGCGGAAGACGCCGGCTACGAGGTCGTCGCGACCTTCCCGCTCCCCGCGTCGGCGTGGTGGGACGACTACTATACGCCGATGATCGAGCGGCTTGCGGACCTGCGGTCGAAGGTCGCCGGCAACCCTGAAGCCGAGGCCCTCATCGCGTTCGAGGAGCGGGAGATCGCCGTCCACCGGGAGCACGGCAGCGAGTACGGCTACGAGTTCTTCATCCTCCGGAAGAAGGAGTGAGCCGGCCGGTCCCCCGGACGGCCACTACCGCCCTTTTATCTTCCAGAGATCCCTTGCATCTTTGCCGATAGCTTTCCAGCGTTTCTTCTCGAGCCTTACAAGCCCGATCTCCGCTTTCTCCTCTTCGAACGCGAGTTCCCGCATGAGCCGCTGGAAACTCTCCAGCCGTGCCGCAGGGAGGGTCCCGGCCGCGACGGCCGCCTGCACCGCACAACCGGGTTCCTCCTCGTGCCGGCAGTCCGAGAACCTGCACCCCTCCGCGAGTTCGAGGATCTCGGGGAACGTCTCGGCGATACCGGCGGATGCGAGGCCGATCCCGACCTCCCGCAGGCCGGGGTTGTCGATCATGAGCGCCCCGCCCTCGAGGACGAAGAGCTGGCGGACGGTCGTGGTGTGCCGGCCTCTCTCGTCGTAGTCGCGGACATCCGAGGTCTCCTGCACCGGGCAGCCCATGAGCCGGTTGATCAGGGTGGACTTCCCGACGCCCGACGAGCCGATGAGGGCGACCGTCGTCCGCGGCGAAAGATAGGGAGCGAGCCGGTCGACGCCCTCCCCGCTCATGGCGCTGATCGGGACAACCGGTGTGCCGGGGGAGACGGCGGCGAGTTCGGCGGCGAGCGTTGCGGGGTCGTCCGCGAGGTCGGACTTGTTGATGACGATGACCGGCCGGGCGCCGGATGCGTGGGCGAGCGCGAGGTAGCGCTCTATCCTGCGGGCGTTGAGGTCACGGCCGGCCGCGGTGACGATGAAGACCGTATCGATATTCGCCGCGATGACCTGGTCGCCTCCTTCGCCCCCCCGCGCAAACCGGGTCTTCTGCGGGAGGATATCCACGATCATCGAGGTGCCGGCCTCCGGCTGGTGGAGGAGCACGACGAAGTCCCCCACGGCGGGGAACCGGCCGAGTTTACGCAATGCTCCGGAGATCCCGGCCGTGA
The DNA here is from genome assembly GCA_002499455.1 of Methanoculleus sp. UBA77. Taxonomy (GTDB): domain Archaea; phylum Halobacteriota; class Methanomicrobia; order Methanomicrobiales; family Methanoculleaceae; genus Methanoculleus. The sequence goes on from DALN01000001.1 coordinate 1,270, forward strand.
CGGACCCGCCGTCGACGAGCACGTCCCAGACCGTCTTCTGCCGGCAGGCCACGCGGCCGGCGAGATACGGGCCGGTGTACTTCGAGAAGGCGCTCTCGTGCTCTTCCGTCCAGCCGAGGTCGTCAAGCGTATAGACCGGGTCTTCTCCGCACCGGGGGGTGGATTGGCTCATGGAAACCGGAACTCCATAAAAAAGGTGCGTACAGGATACGAAGTGCTTTGCGGTCGCGGGTGCGCCCGAAGATTGCCCGCCTGCATTCAGTCTTCCGCAGCCGGCCTCCAGGCTCCGGCAGGAACCAGGATCTCGAACCGCGCTCCCCGGCCCGCCGTCCCGGTCTCACGGATGGTGATCCCGGTCACGGAGAGGATCTCCCGCGAGAAGGCCAGCCCGAACCCGGTGTTCTTCCCGTATCCGCACCGGAAGATCTTCTCCTTCTCGTCGTCCCGGACCCCCGCGCCGTCATCCTCGAATGCCACCATGAGCGTTCCATCGATCTCCTCATCGGTCATTATGCCGATCCGGGTGACGCCGCCCCCGTGCCGGATTGCGTTCTCGATCAGGTTATACGCGACTTTCGGCGCGAGCGGGTCGGCGTAGAGCTCCACCGGGGCGACCCGGACGGCGATCTCGACCCCCGGATGGGGGATGTCGTCGGCAGCCCGGGCGATCATCGGCTCGAGCGGCTGCCAGACGGGTTGATACACCCCGAACATCTGGTACTCCCGCGAGAACTCGAGGTGCTTCTTGATGTTCTCGACAAGTCTGACCGACCGGTCGAGGTAGACCTCGGCATCGGGGCGCATCAGGTCCTCTTTGAGGAGGCTCAGATACCAGGCGAGGCCCGTGACGTCGTTGCCGATATCGTGGCAGGTCACCTGCGATAAGAGGGATAACTTCTGGTTCGCCGTCCGGAGGGCCGTCTCCATCGCTTTCCGGCCGGTGACGTCTCTCACGATCAGGATAACTCCCGCGGGCTCTCCGTCCGGGTTCCTGACGGGTGCTCCGGCGATACTGACGACGCTGCCCTCCCTGACGCCGGGAACCGCCTCAAGATCAGAGAACCTCCCCTGCTCCGCGATGGCGGCCCGGATAGCGGCGCACGCCGTCTCGGGGATGAACCGCCCGACGGGCTGCCCGACCAGCTCCGCCTCGGCGACGCCGAAGATCCCGGCAGCCGACGCGTTCGCCGTGACGATCCTGCCCCCCGCATCGACGAGGACCAGACCTTCGGGCATCGTCCTGATGATATCGTCGGCCGCCGTCTGGGGACTCAGGGTGAACAGCCCGTGTCTCAGGATAGCATAGGCGATGAGCAGAGAGAAGATGACGATCCCGATGAAGGTGATATCGACGGTGTAGATCCCGAGGGGTGGGAGGACCAGTCCGGAGAGAACGCTGAAACCGGCGGCGGTTGCGATACCGATGCAAAAAAGCAGGTTCTGGCGCCGTTTCCTCCCCGGAGGCGCTCTCTGCCAGGATGATATGCCGGCGTATGCCGCCCAGCCCATTGCCAGGATGATATAGACCTTCTCCATCAGGTAGACGGGACTGGTGAATGCCGGCAGGTAGACATACCCCGTTCCGGGCTGGAACAGCACTGTTACTATCTGATCGGTGAAGAGCCCTGCCAGAGCAAAGAGCAGGGCAGGCAGGTACAGGGCGACAAGGAGGGTGCCGCCCTTCTTCTCCTGCGCGAGGGGGTGAGCGGTGAACGCGAGCGTGAAATGGACGGTGAGCGCAACGACAAAGATCCAGAAGGCGCCGGCCTTCAGCCAGAACATGAAGCAACCTTCATCGCCGGCGAAATGCCAGATGAGGTATTCGTCCAGGGCCCAGTAGGTTGCGGTGAGCGTCAACGCGAGGAAGAGGCGGTTGATGGTTGATGAGGGGCTCCGTGCAAAGACGTAGATCCCGAGGCCGCAGGTGATCAGCGCCGAGATGATACAGAACCCGGCCAGAACCGGAGAGAGCATATTGAGGAGATCAGACACGGCCGCTCACGTCCCCGGACCGCAGGTCTTCTCTTCGGACCGTTCTGCCTCGTTCCCGGCTATCGTGAGAGCTCATCAGAGAACTGTCAGGATACATTTGTTCTGCTCCACGAAAACGCTTTGCTTTTCGATTTACGCTGCGCATATCCCAAAACCGGATACGAAGCACACCGGTCCGGCCGGGGGAAGAATCGGTCGCCTCGCAGGGCGAACCGGGGATGCTCCCGCTTCAGGATCCCTCGCCCTCGACCGGTCTCCACGCCCGGGGAGGGACGAGAATCTCAAACCGGGCCCCCCGGCCCGCCGTCCCCGTCTCACGGATACCGATATCGGTGACGGAGAGGATGTCCCGCGCGAAGGCCAGCCCGAACCCGGTGTTTCTGCCGTACCCGTAGCGGAAGATCCTCTCCTTATCGTCGTTCGGGATCCCCTCACCGTCGTCTTCGAATGCCACGACGAGCGTTCCATCGGGCTCCTCGCCGGTCGTGATACGGATCCGGGTGATCCTCTCTCCCCCGTGCCGGAGGGCGTTCTCGAGCAGGTTGTAGATGACCCTGGGCGAGAGCGCGTCGGCGTAGATCTCAACCGGGGCAACGCGGACGGAGACCTCAATATCCGAACGGGGAATGCAGCCGACAGCCCCGGTGATCATCGGCTCGAGCGGCTGCCAGACCGGCTGATACGCCCCGATCATCTGGTACTCGCGGGAGAACTCGAGATGCTTCTTGATGCTCTCCACGATCTCGACCGAATGGGAGAGGTACATGCCGGCGTCGGGATGCGTCCGGTTCTCTTTGAGAAGGCTCAGGTACCATGCAAGGCCCGTGACGTCGTTGCCGATGTCGTGGCAGGTCACCTGCGATAAGAGGGACAACTTCTGGTTCGCCGTCCGGAGGGCCGTCTCCGCTGTTTTCCGGCCGGTGATGTCCCTCACGATCAGGACGATGCCGGCAGGCTCCCCGTCCGGGTTCCTGACGAGCGTTCCGGAGATGCTGACGACGCTGCCCTGCCTGCCGCCGGGCACTGCCTCGAGGTCCGATACCCTTCCCTCTTTCAGGAGAGCAGTCCGGATCGCGGAGAACGCCGTCTCCGGGACGAACCTCACCACCGGCTGTCCGGGAAGTTCCGACTCGGCCACACCGAAGATCTCCGCGGCCGAAGCGTTCACCGTGACGATCCTGCCGTCCGTGTCGGCAAGGATGAGGCCGTCGGGCATCATCCTGAGGATATCGGGGACCGCCGTCTGGGGGCTCAGGGTAAACAGACCGTACCTGTGTACGGCGTAGGCGATGAGGAGGGAGAAGACGACCATCCCGATGAAGACGAGGTTGACGGTGTGGATCCCGAGGGCCGGCAGGACCAGCCCGGAGAGGGTGCCGAACCCGACGACAGCCGCGATGCCGAGGGTGATGAGCTGGTTCTGGCGCCGGATCCTCGTCGTGAGCGCTCTCCGCCAGGCTGAGATGCCGGCGTAAATCCCTCCACCCACCGCCAGAAGGATATACAGTCTCGTGGCCGGGTAGACAGGGCTCCCCGCCGGCAGGTAGGCATACCCCGCTCCGGGCAGGAGTTCCACCGTGTAGATCAGGTCGGTGAAGAGGCCGATGAGGGCGATCAGAGCTGCAGGCAGGTACAGGGTAGCGAGGAGAGTGTCGCGCCTCTTCTCCCCTGCGAAGGGGTGGCCGGTGAAGGCGAGCGTGAAGTGGATAGTGAACGCGACGGCAAAGGGCCAGAGCGAGCTGGCCTTGAGCCAGAAGAGGTAACTGTCATAGCCGGCGGAGTGCCAGATGAGATACTCGCCGAGAGCCCAGTAGGTTGCGGTGAGCGTTAATGCAAGGAAGAGGCGGTTGACGGTCGACGAGGGGCTCTGCGCAAAGACATAGATCCCGAGGCCGTAGGTAATGAACGCCGAGACGGCGCAGAAACTGACCAGGACCGGAAAGAGAACCGTGATGAGATCCGACACGGCCGCCTACACCCCCGGCACCGTCTGCCTTTTCATCAGGCCATCCCGCCCTGCCCCCGGTCAACCGTGAGAACGTATTGCAGGTCCGTAGTGGAGGAGTTTGAGGGGTCCGCAGTTAAAGCGCTTTCCTTTCTGTCGCGCGCTCCAGAATGCCCTGACTTAAATTTGGGTGAGTTTTGCCGCATTTTTGAGAATAAAAGATATACTGGGCCAGATCCGGGGTGAAACCTTTCAGCGATCTCTCGCAGACACTTAATACCAGGCTGAGGGTATAAACTTCAGCAGGAGACAGGATGAACGGCAGAAACTACGTCCACGGCTACACGGAACGGGAAGCGGAACGACTACGCGACCAGGCGGAGACCCTGACCGGGCTGCTTCACGGCGACACCCGGTACCCGGCAGGTTCACGGGTGCTCGAGGCCGGGTGCGGCACCGGCGCCCAGACGGTCATCCTGGCGAGAAACAGCCCGGAGGCCCGGATCACGTCGGTGGATATCTCGGAGGCATCGCTTGAGGCGGCGAGAGAACGCGTTCTGGCCGAAGGCATCACGAACGTCACCTTCGAGGCCGGAGACATCTTCGACCTCCCCTACGAACCGGGGAGTTTCGACCACATCTTCGTCTGCTTCGTCCTCGAACACCTGGCGGAGCCGGGCCGTGCGCTCGAGCGCCTCCGCCCCCTCCTCCGGGAAGGCGGGACGATCACGGTGATCGAGGGGGATCACGGCTCGGCGTACTTCCACCCCGACAGCCCCCACGCCCGCCGGGCGATCGGGTGCCTGGTCGACCTCCAGCGGGAGGCGGGCGGCAACGCCCTGATCGGGCGGGAACTCTATCCTCTCGTCACCGGCGCCGGCTACCGCGATGTCAGCGTCTCCCCACGGATGGTCTACGCGGACGCCTCCCGGCCGGACCTCGTCCACGGGTTCACGCGGCTGACCTTCACCGCCATGGTCGAGGGCGTCGGCGATGACGCGGTGGGCCGGGGGATGCTGAGCCGGGAGGAGTGGGAGCGGGGGGTAGCCGACCTCTACCGGACCGCGGGGCCGGACGGGGTCTTCTGCTACACCTTCTTCAAGGCGACCGGGAGGAAGTAGCCGGCGCCATGAGGTAGCCCCCGAACGCCGCGAGCCAGAAGAGCGCGGGGTAGACGATCATCCGCTCCGACCCCCCGTGACCGATGGGGCCGTAGAGTTCCATGATGCCGAAGTCGCTTGCGGCATGCGTGACGAGGAAGATGAGGCCCACGACGCCTGCGATGACCGCGATCGCCCTCAGCGGCCCCCGGACGAGCGTGGAGCCGGCGATCGCCTCGAGGTTGAAGAAGATGAAGGCCGCGAGCGCAAAGAGGCCGTGGATGCCGGGGATATCGAGCGTGAAGACCGCGGCGCCGATGGCTCCCGCACCCGCAAGGAGAAAGACGGGAAGTATCCAGCCTCTCCCATAGGAGCGGTAGAGGAAGTAGCCGCCGGCGATGTTCAGGAGGCCGGCTGCAAAGAGGGAGGCGTTGAAGAGCCACGCCGTCTCGCCGATCACGCCGAGATCGCTGATCGCGTTCGTATTGATGCTGTAGCCGGGCGCGATGGCCGCGCCGGCCACGAGGGCGGTTATGAACTGGACCGGGAGCAGGAAGAGGAGTATCCCTGCAACCGTCCGGTCGCTGTCTGCCGGATCCGTTCCATACATGCTGAGAAGATGGAATCTCTTCCTTCATATCTCCAGCAGATGCCGCCGTTGCGTTACGGCACCTACTTCATCGCCATCGTCCGGAGGATCGCCATGATCCCCGGTTTTGCCCCCTTCCGGGGCGGGAACCCGAACCCGCCCATCTCCATATCCCCGGAGCCGTACATCTCCTCGTTCAACCGGTCGGTGATCTCGCTGAATATCCGCATATAGGCGATGCAGTGGGGGTCGACGCCCCGGACCTTGCCGTCTGTCGGGGCGATCGCGTTGTAGGGGCACCCGCCCCGGCAGTACCTGATGTGAGAGCACCCGGCGCACTCGCGGTCGACGTACTCCTTGAACGTGTGCATCAGTCTCCAGGCATCCGACCGGGCGAGGTCCTCCTCCGTCGGGTGGTCGCGGACGTTCCCCATAACATACTCCGGCATCCCGACGAAGCGGTAGCAGGGGTATATGCTCCCGTCCGGCCCGACGGCGAGGGTGGTTCCCATGCAGTCCACGAACGTGCAGACGGTGCCGTGCCGGGTGAAGATGCACTTGCAGAGGTCGTTGATGTTCATGATCTCGATCCGGCCCAGGTTCTCCAGATATTTGTCGAGGAGGTAGACCAGCAGTTCCCCGTACTCCTCCGGCTCGAGCGCCCACTCTTTCGGGTCCTCGCTCCGGAGGGACGGGAGCGCCGGGTGGAGTTTGAGGGGGAACCCCCGCTCGAGGAAGAAGTTGACGATCGCCTCCTTCTCCCTGACCGACCGGTTGGTGAACGTGCAGATGAACCTGACCTCAAGCCCGTTCGCCCGCGCTATCTCGTAGCCCCGCATCGTCTTTGCAAAGTAGCCCTTTCCCCTCTGCGCGTCGGTGATCTCCTCGGGCCCGTCGATGCTCGAGCCGATGGGGATATGGTACTCCGCGAGCACCTGTGCCAGTTCCGGGGTGAGCAGCCAGAGGTTGCTCTGCAGGGCAAACGTCGGTTTGAGGTGGGCGAGTTCCCCGGAGAGGAGGGGGAGGGCCTGCCGGTAGAACTCCGCGCCGGCAAGGAGCGGTTCTCCCCCGTGAAAGGTGATGGTGACCTGGTCGGACCGGTAGTCCTTGAGCCACGCCGCTATCTCGCGGACGGTATCGATGCTCATCTTCGGAGACCCTTCATCAGAACTCCAGCAGTAGTGGCATTTTGAGGGACAACCGAGTGTGGGGATGATCATGACGTGAAAGGGGCTCTTCATCGTACCGAGATTCTCCTTAAAGATGTTAAAACCTATTCATGCGCCCGCCCGATACGCGGTTCCCCGAACGGGCAGGCCGGGACGGCGTAACGGATACGTGGGACAGGGCAGGTTCCCGGCCGGAGAGAAAAAAGGTTCATAGGTGGTGACCGTGTGACGCCGGGAGATCCGGCGTCATGAACGGTTGTTCCTGTACTATTCCCGGGCTTAATGGGAGATCGAGCTCCCCACGTCGACGCCGACCAGCCCGACGACGGCGCCGGTCGAGTCCTTCACGGGGGCGTATCCGGAGATGATGGTGGCGGTCGTGTTCTCCCACTCCTCGGCAGAGAGTTCGCTCTCCGCGGAGGGTCCGGCAAACCCGGCGAGCAGCGCGGAGTCATCGTCCGTGGGCTGGTAGATGCTGCCTATCGCGGGTGCATCGCCGGGCGTATAGTCCGCATCCACGACGTACTCGATGGTATCGTTGACCTTGCGCATCGTGTAGACGTAGAGGACCCCGGGGGTTGCGTCGCGGAAGGCCGCAAGCCGGTCGCGGATGGCGATGAACTCCGGTGTGGCCTCATCGCCCGGTTTGAGCGCGGCGAGAGCGTCGCCGTCGATCCGGGCTGCGGCCTCCGTTGCAAGGGCTTTCAGCATGTCCGCGGTGATCACGCTCCCGATGTCGACGCCCACCATCCCGACGACGGTCCCGTTCGCGTCCTTGATGGGAGCGTACCCGGAGGTGGCCATGTAGACGACGTCGCCCCACTCTCCGATGTAATAGGGCTCTGCCGAGGGCTCCTCGAACCCGGCGAGGAACGCGGCGTCATCGTCCGTGGGCTGGTAGGTGTACCCTATCTCGACCCCGTCACCGGTCCCGTAGTCCGCGTCCACGATGTACTCGGTGGCGTTCCCGACCTTGCGCATCGTGTAGACGTAGAGAACCCCGGGGTTTGCATCCCGGAAGGCGGCAAGCCGGTCGCGGATGGCGGTATACTCCGGCGTGGCCTCGTCGCCCGGCTTGAGCGCGGCAAGAGCGTCGCCGTCGATCCGGGCCGCAATCTCCACCGCGAGCGCCTTCAGTTCCTCCTCCGTGGGCGCCTTCGGCAACGGTTTCTCACCCGCGATCTCCTCTGCGCTCCCGATATCGACACCGACGAGCCCGACGACGGCACCGCGGGAGTCCTTGATGGGAGCATACCCGGAGATGATGGTGGCAACGACACCGCCCCACTCTTCGGTGTAATACTCGGGCTCAGCCGAGGGCTCCTCGAACCCGGCGAGAAACACGGCGTCTTCGTCCGTGGGATAGTAGACCTCGCCTATCGCGGGTGCGTAATCGTCGCTGCCGTAGTCCGCGTCCACGACGTACTCGGTGGCATTCCCGACTTTGCGCATCGTGTAGACGTAGAGGACCCCGGGGTTCTCGTCCCGGAAGGCGGCGAGCCGGTCGCGGATGGCGATGAACGCCGGCGTGGTCTCATCGCCGGGCTTGAGCGCGGCGAAGGCATCGCCGTCGATCCGGGCCGCAGCCTCCACCGCAAGAGCCTTCAACTCATCCTGCGTGGTCTTGTTCGGGGCAGGATTCTCCCCTCCGGGGGAGAATACAATCAGAATCCCTGCTATAACAATGATCAGGGCAATCAGACCGATCACTAACTTGATCGGAATGTTTTGCTGCGTCAAACTACACAACTCCAATTCAGACTGGGTACGGTGCCCACTAAAAGGTTTCTAAACCTCCGCTGCCTCCCCGGAGTTCGTTCTGGAATTTCGTCGTTGAACGTTGCATCTGCTGCAAAAAACGGAATCTACTGCCACCGATTCGGCACCGCGTAATGATTGCCGGGGTAACGACAATCCCGGAACTCTTTTCCGCTCCGCTTCCGTATGGATGTAGGAGGAAGAAGAATGGACTTTTCCGACTGCGTGAAATTCGCAAACGAGAATCCCGTAACCTTCATTGCGACGACCGAGGGCGACCAGCCCCGGGTCCGGGCGTTTGCCATGTGGTTTGCCGATGAGACCGGGTTCTACTACCACACCGGGACGCCGAAGGCCATCTGGGAGCAGCTCACAAAGAACCCGAAGGTCGAGCTCTGCTTCTACGCGCCCGGCGATGTGGGGGCGATGATGCGGGTCGCAGG
>DALN01000001.1:10311-10650 GCA_002499455.1 Methanoculleus sp. UBA77
ACTTCTGGACGATGGAGTACAACATGCGGGAGGCCGAGGCGCCCCGCGTCAGGTTCTAGGTCTGCAGGGGTCGCTACCCCTTTTTTTCTAGTAGTGCCGCCGCAAAAACCTGCGGACCTTCTCCGACTCGATCCATCCCCGGTCGAGCCGGTCGACGAGAGCGTCGATGACGGCTGCCTGCCGGACGATCTCCCTTGAATACGCTGACTCGTCCATCGCGGCAAGCCCCGTGATCACCTGCAGCGGCTGGCGGACCTGATCGCCGAGAGCGGCGAACTGCTCGATGTTCTGCTCGATCCGGTCAAAAACCGTCCGCCGGAGCTCTTCCGCCTTTTTCCG
>DALN01000175.1:0-5705 GCA_002499455.1 Methanoculleus sp. UBA77
TCGTTGAGGTGCCGGACGGTGTTGTGCTCCTCGGCACGGAAGATGGGGCCGATCTCGAAGACCCCCTCGAACCCGGCAGCCATCATCATCTGCTTATAGAGCTGCGGGCTCTGGTTCAGGAACGCCTCCTTCTCGAAGTAGGCGATCGGGAAGAGTTCCGTGCCGCCCTCGGTCGCCGCCGCGACGACTTTGGGGGTGGTGATATTGATGCAGCCACGCGACGCGAGGAACGCGGTCGCGGCGCAGGTCACCGCCGAGCGGATGAAGAAGATGGCGCGGACACGCGGTTTCCTCGCGTCGAGGAACCGGGAATCGAGCCGGGTATCCATCTCGGCGGGCACCTTCTCGGCGACGTCGAGGGGGAGCGGGCTTTCTGCGACGCTGATGATCTCAAGCTCGTCGGGGACGAGTTCGCGGCCGCCGGGGGCCTTCTCGATCGCCTTCACCCGGCCCCGGACCCGGACCACGGACTCCCGCGAGACGTTCCGGACGGTTTCAAGGACCTCTGCAGAGACTTTCTTCTTCGGGACGGTCACCTGGATGATGCCGGTCCGGTCGCGGATCAGGAAGAACGCAAGCCCCCCGAGATCGCGGACCTCGTGCACCCAGCCGATGATCTCGGCGGATTCGGTCTCCGGGGTTACGGCCCGTATTGGTAGACGCATATCAAAAACCTGGATACAGTGTGGGCCCCGGGAGGTATTTTGTTTTGCGCTCCAGCCCGGGAGAGCGCGTCGGGTCGCCGGCCCCGGGCAGCCGCGGGAAAAGGGGGCGCCCGGGTCTCTGGCCTTAGATGAAGACCGCCGCCGAGAGGACCGTCGTCCAGCGGCCGCTCATATCCCCTGTTGCCGACTGGCAGGTATGGGTCGTATTTATAATCCGNNCCGCTCGCCTTGTAGATCTGCTCCCGCTCCTGCCATGCCTGATCGGGGTCAAACTCGATGCCGAGCGTCGTCGCGAGCATCGTCGCCGCGAGGTCTTCTGCGTATTCGCCCGATACCTCGGCGGTCTCGCCGAAGGCGTGGTGCTCGGAGAGGTAGCCGTAGGCGTTGCTCTCCTTGGGCATCGCGTGGCCGATTGCGGCGGAGACGAGTCTGCTCGGCTCGTTGGTCTCGGCACGGGCCATGACCACGTAGACGATGCTCCCCGGAGAGAGGTACTGCAGGCCTTCCTCCTTTGAGACCAGCTGACAGTTCGGGGGGAAGATGCTCGATACGTAGACAAGGTTGTACTTCTCGATGCCTGCCTGCCGGAGGGCCAGTTCAAACGATGCGAGTTTGTCTTTGTGGATGCCCACACCCTTCGTAAAGAAACACTTGGTCGGAACGAACATTAAGGATCTTCTTATCGTTTGAATTTTTTAAAATTTTTGGTGATAACAGGCACAAATCGATAATGGGGCGAAATTTCGACGCTTTTTCCCATTAGGGGAGAGATATCAAGATAAATCGGAAATCAATCGAAAAAATGAGGATTATCGACCTGCACCGGGGGGACGGCAAACGGGTGCAGGCGTGCCGATCGTCTACAGGAGAACGGCCTGAACCGGAATCGCCGGAAGAATCATCCATATCGGAAAATTCCCCGGCTCAACCGGGATCGGGCAGGACGCGCCGGTGATGCAGGCCAACCACGCGGGGATGCACCCGTCAGTCGAGATCTCCCCGCACCCTGATCGCCTCCAGCGCCTCAAACGCTCCCCGCCGGACCTCGCGATCAGGATCCTGGAGGAGGGTCTGGAGTGCCCCGGACGCATCGGCCGACCCGATCCCGCCGAGGAGGAACGTGGATCCGCACCGGAGCCCGGCATCGTCCGCCCCGGCAAGAGCGATAAGGGCGGGTGCCGCCGCGTCTCCGACCCGCCAGAGCGCCTCCATCACCCGGTGCCGGGCGGCATCGTCGCCTTCGCCGAGAGCCTCGACGAGCGGGCCGACGGCCGGGGTGCCGATACCCGCGAGCGCACCGCAGGCATGCCACCTGACCTCCCGGTCGGGGTCGCCGAGCGTCCGGATGAGCGGCGCGACCGCCTCTTCGGCCCGCACCTCCCCGAGCACCCACGCAGCATACCGGCGGACGGCAGGCCGTTCGTCCTCAAGGGCGGCCACCAGGGAGGGAGCCACCGGGGCACCGATACGGACAAGGACCGTGGCGCTCCGCCACCTGAGAATCTCATCGTCGTCGCCGAGTGCCCCGATGCAGTGAGCGACCGCATCCTCCCCGAAACCGACGAGCGCATCGGCGGCGAGAGCCCGGACCCGCTCATCGGGGTCGCGCAGCATGCCGACCAGGCCGGAAACGCCACGCTCGTCCCACGAGTGCCGCAACCCGGCAATCGCGCACCGCCGCACCCCGGGGTCGTCGTCACCGAGCGCCGCGAGGAAGAGGTCCACGGCACCGCCGGGCCCGATTGTCCCGAGCGCCGCAAGAGCACCGCAGCGGACCGTCGCGTTCTCATCGTGCGCCGCCTCCCTCAGGGCGTCCAGCGCCGGACTCCCGATGAGCCGCAGCGCACGGGTGACGTCCTCCCGCACGAATTCGTCCGTGCGGGAGAGCATCCCGACGAGGTGAGGGACGGCCGCCGGCCCTGCGCGGACGAGGGCGCTTACCGCCGCCTGCCGGACGCACCAGTCCTCGTCCTCGAGCGCCCGGATGAGCGGGGGCACCGCCGCCTCCCCGATCTCGCCGAACGCCCGGACCGCCCTCCACCGGGTTCCGATATCCTCGCTCTCAAGCGACTCCGCGAGTCCCGCTATCCGGGCCTCCTCCTCTGCATCCTGAGGCGGGGTCGTTGCCGCTTCCTCCCGCCTGCGCATCCTGAACCGATCCAATAGTCCCATCGTCACTCACTCCAGCCGAGCGGCCTTCGCCGATGATCGTAAGTGGCGGGAGATGGCGTATAATCCTTCTGATATTCTCCCAAAGTCCGAAAAACTGCAGTTTTCCAGGTTATACCACAGGCGCCCTCCCTGAGGAATCATTATAAACGATGGTGCAGGATTCGGTGCAGCCGGGAGCGGGCAGGAGCCCGGATTCCCGTGCGCGTCGGAGAGGAGAAGGTGGAGAGATGCAGCAGGAGGTCGAACCTGCGGCGGTCGTGGACTGTATCGGGCTGTACTGCCCGATGCCGATCGCGATGACAAAAGAAGGAATGGAGAAGATCGCCGTCGGCGAGGTGCTCCTCGTCGAGGCGGACGATCCCGCCGCAGAAGAGGATATCAAGCGATGGACGAGCAGAATGGGGCACGAGATCGTGAAGTTCGAGAAGGATGACGGAATCCTGCGGTTCTCCATCCGGAAGATGAAGTGAGGTGATGCAAAATGATGTATGCTGATAAGGTCGTGAGCTGCGTGGGGATCTGCCAGTCGCCCATGCTCTCGATCGAGACGGAGATGGATCTGCTCAACGTGGGTCAGATCCTGCAGGTGACGACCGACAAACCGGACCTCGTCGAGACGGTCAGGTCCTGGGCCGGTGAGCAGGGGCACACGATCGAGGAGGAACTCGTCGCCTCGGGGGTGACCACGCTCGTCATACGCAAGGGAGCGGCGGCCACGGCAAAGACCGGGTGAGGAGATGGACGCCGAAGGCTACGTGGATGCCAGAGGGACTTACTGCCAGGCGCCGTTCGTCATGCTCAAAGAGGGGATGGACAGGCTCGCCGGCGGCGGAGTCCTGAAGGTCGACGTGGACAACGCGCCCACCGGGGAAGACGTCAGGGTCTGGGCACGGAGGATGGGCCACGAGATCCTGGGCGAGGAGAAGGAGGGGGAGAAGACCACCTTCTCGATCAGGAAAGGAGGATGAGGAGAGATGGCACGGATACTGTATATCCAGACGAGCGGCACGGATACCCCGGAGAGGCTGTATGCCCCGTTCGTCCTCGCGATGACGGCCCGGTCGATGGACATGGACGCCGACATCTACTTCATGATCAAGGGGGTGACGGTCGTCAAGAAGGGTGCGGCGGAGAAGATCCAGGTGGGGAACTTCCCGAAGCTCTCGGAGATACGGGACCAGGCGATCGCCGCGGGGGCAGAGATCTACATCTGCGAGCAGAGCACCCAGCTCCTCGGCATGGAGCGGGGCGACTTCATCGAGGAGGGAAAGGTCGTCGGCGCCCTGACCCTGAACGATCTCGCGGTCGACGCCGACGCGGTCATCACGTTCTAGGGGCTCAGAGGTATGGCGGAGCGGATCTACCTTGACCACGCGGCGGCGGTGCCGGTCCACCCGAATGTCCTCAGGTTCGGGATGCGGTTCCTCGAGGGGTTTGCCGGCAACCCGTCGATGATCTACCGGGAGGGCCTCGAGGCGCAGGCGGCCGTCGCCCGGGCGCGGGAAGAGGTCGCGGCGCTCATCGGCGCAGGGGACCCGAACGCGATCATCTTCACCGGCGGGGCGACCGAGTCAAACAACATCGCTATCAGGGGGACCGCGCTCCGGAACCGGCGATCGGGGAACGGGGTCGTCGTGAGTGCCATCGAGCACATATCGGTCCTGAACCCGGCAAAAGACCTCCAGAAGAGCGGGTTTACCCTCACGCCGGTCGGGGTCGACCGCTACGGCACGATCGATCTCGACGCTCTCGGAACGGCGGTGACGCCGGAGACCGTCGTCACGTCCGTGCAGTACGCAAACGACGAGATCGGGACGATTCAGCCGATCCGGGAGGTCGCGGAGATCGTCCACGACCGGGGAGGAGTCCTCCATGTCGACGCCGCCGACGCCGCGGGGAGGATACCGGTCGACGTGGAGCGCGACGGCATCGATCTCCTCACGCTCTCCGGGAACCAGCTCGGCGGGCCGCAGGGGACCGGAGCGCTCTACATCCGGCCGGGTCTCCGGGTCCAGCCGGTCCTTGTCGGGGGCGGGCAGGAGCGCGGCCTCCGGCCCGGGACCGAGGACGTCTTCGGGATAGCCTGCATGGGTGAGGCGGCACGGCTTGCGGCGGCGGAGATGCCGGCGGAGAGCGAACGGCTCCGCTCGATCCGCGATGCGCTCATTGCCGGGATCACGGAGATCGAGGATGCCTTCCTGACCGGCCACCCGACGGAGAGGCTGCCGCATCACGCCAGTTTCCGGTTCTCCCGGATCGAAGGGGAGAGTATCCAGCTTGCGATGAACGCCCTCGGCATCGCGGTCGCCACCGGGTCGGCATGCACATCGCGGACGCTCGAGGCCTCCCACGTCCTGCTCGCCATCGGGCTTGCCCATGACGAGGCGCACGGGTCGATGGTCGCGACGCTCGGCCGCGAGAACAGCCCGGACGAGGTCCCCAGGATCGTCGACGCCGCGAGAGAAACAGTTAAACGCCTGCGGGCCATTACACCGTTGTAGGTGAGAGTATGGCGGACCAGATCGGCTACAGCCAGAAGGTGATGGAGCATTTCATGAACCCGCACAACGTCGGGGTGATCGAGAACCCCGACGGTTACGGGAAGGTCGGCAACCCCGTCTGCGGGGACATCATGGAGATCTTCATCAAAGTCAAGGACGACGTCATCGAGGACATCCGCTTTCGGACGTTCGGGTGCGGTTCGGCGATAGCGACGAGCAGCATGGTGACCGACATGGCGAAGGGAAAGACGCTCGATGAGGCGATGAAGATCACCCGCGACGACGTGGCGACGGAACTCGAGGGGCTGCCGCCAAAGAAGATGCACTGCTCGAACCTCGCGGCGGACGCGCTCCACGCGGCGATCGA
>DALN01000175.1:5758-10433 GCA_002499455.1 Methanoculleus sp. UBA77
GCACCCGTAGATCAGGGTCAGGATGTTCCGGGCGAGGGCGAGGCTCTTGCCCCGGTTGACCATGAGCGTGTCGAACCGGAGGGCATTCTCGATTCCGACGGGGTCCCGGCTATCCTGGATGAAGATGTCGACGAAGTCCTCGTAGAGGCTGCAGGTCCCGGCGGATGACGGCTCTTTTCCGAAGGCCCGCATCAGGGCCGCCGCCGGGCCGCTGATCGGGGAGTCGCCGATGAAGGGGCTGACGGCGATGACGCGCTTCTCGCGGAGTGCCTCCCGCACCCCGGCGCACTCGAGGATCGGGGATATGCTCGTGACCGGGTTGCTCGGCCCGACGACCACGGCGTCGCTCTCTTCTATCGCGGCGAGGACCTCGGGGGTCGCCGCCGGCGGCTCGCGGTAGCGGCGGACCACGCCCTCGATCGCCACGTCGCCGCGGTGCTTCACCCAGTACTCCTGGAAGTGCATCTCGCCCCGCTCGGTCTGGACGTAGGTCGTGACCTCGGAGTCGGTCATGGGGAGGACGGCCGCCCGGACGTTGAACCGCTTGCAGAGGGCCGCGGTCGCCTCGGTGAGGCTCATGCCGTTCCGGAGCATCTCGCCACGCGCAACGTGGACCGCACGGTCCCGGTCGCCGACGGCGATGAACTCCTCGATGCCGAGTCGTGCGAGGAGGTCGTGGGTGATGTAGGTGTCGTCGCGGATCCCCCACCATTTGCTGGTGTCGAGGAGTTCGGCAAAGAGGTACATGACCGTGTCGACATCAGGGGAGAGGTGGTTGCCGGAGAGCCACATATCCTCGGCCGTGTTGACGACGACCGCGATATCCCGCTCGTCCAGCAGCTCCCGCATGCCGCGGAGGAGTTTCGGCGTCCCGGTCCCGCCGGAGAGGAAGGTTATCATTCGATAATTAGCGTATCTGGTACAACCGTATATGTAATTTACCTATTATGCCGGGAAGTACAGCCTTCGTTATTTACGAAACTGCCTGCCGGATGACCGCCATGATGTCCCAGGCGAGCGATTCCGTCTGCCGCTCGTGGAGGAGGCGGGTCTCGAGGCGGAGCGATCCCCTGACCTCGTCGGGGTCGTGGAGGCTCTGGACGAAGACATCGACGAAGTCCCGGTAGAGCCGGAAGACCCCCGGCGCCGTCGGTTTCTCGCCGGCGGCGTACATCAGGGCGGCGTCTTTCGGGTCCGGCGCGACGTCGCCCCGGAACGGCGAGACCGCGACGACGAATGTTTCGCGGAGAAGGTCCCGCATCCCCTCGCAGTCGAGGATGGGGAGGACGCTTGCGGCCGGGTTCGCCGGGCCGATGACCACAGCGTCGCTCTCCTCGATCGCCGCCCGCACCTCGTCCGTGACCGGAGGGTGAACAGGTCCGGTGCGGACGAGTTCCCGCACCTCGGTGTCGCCGCCGGCGGCCGTCCGGTAGGTGAAGAGCGGGAGGCGCTCGGTCCCGGTGTCGACGAGGACGGAGGCCTCGGCGTCGGTCGCCGGGAGGACGGTCGCCCCGATCTTGAGAGAGCGGCACTGGACCCCGACCGCTTTGGTGAGGCTCATCCCCTGCGAGAGGAGCCCCGCCCGGGCGATCTGGACGGCCCGGGCCCGGTCGCCGACCGGGAAGGGCTCGCCGCCCCCGACCTTCGGGAGGTAGTTGTGGGTGGCGTAGGTGTCCCCCTTGATCCCCCACCACCGGCCGGTATCGAGGATGCCGGCAAAGAGGTAGACGGCGGTGTCGATCTCGGGAGCAAAATGGCTCCCCGAGACCGTGCAGTTCCCGGCGGTGGACGCGACCACGGCGATCTCGGAGTCGTAGAGGATCTGCCGGGCGCCCCGGATGAGGGCGACCGCCCCGGGCCCGGCCGAGAGGAAGGTGATCATGGCTGAATACTCTTGTACATGGGGTGTCTATCGGGTTAACAGTTTCATCTTCTGGACAGTGCCGGCCGTGGGGGGGCACCCATCTACGGGGTTCAGGTGCGCCGGGAGCCGGAGCAGGTGAACGATCAACATATGATCAAGATATTAAGGCGAAAACAAGAACGGAAGCATACCATGTATCCATTTACAGACCGGTTCATGTCCAGCGCTGAAAACGTCGAGTTCCTGAGAGCCACGATGATGGGGCCGAACGCCATGCGGTTGTCAGAGGAACTGTCGTCGCACCTGAAGATCGATAAGAATATGCGAATCCTCGACCTCGGCTGCGGGCGCGGTCTTTCTACGCTGTTTCTGGTGAAGAAATATGGCGCGTCCGTCTTCGCCGCCGACCTCTGGATCTCGCCGACCGAAAACTACGAGCGTTTCCGATCTCTCGGGATTGACGATAAGGCCGTTCCGATCTCCGTAGACGCGACCAGGGGGCTGCCTTTCGCAGACGGATACTTTGATCTGCTCTTCAGCGTGGACGCTTACCATCATTTTGGCGATACGGAGGAGATGCTTCCGTCGCTCGTTCCTCTCGTGAAGAAAGGCGGCTATATTGCCGTGGCGATTCCCGGCATAAAGTATGAGTTCGGGGAGAATGTCCCTGACGAGATGAAGCCGTTCTGGAACGACGAGGTGGCAAGAACCATACACTCCCTCGACTGGTGGAAGGAGCTATGGAGCAGGGAAAAGGGCATTGAGATACTTGACATCCGTGAAATGCTCTGCTGCAACCAGGCATGGGATGAATGGCATACCGCGTACTGGGAGGGGATCGAGGAAGACATAAAGATGAGGAAGGCTGAAGGCGGAAAGTACTATAATCTCATTCAAATGATTGCGAAAGTGATCTAACCTGTTTGCTGTACAGGAGAGAACCCTGCCGGCGTATGAACTGGCGACGGATCAGCGCCGTAGAGCCTGTGGACCTGCCTCAATAGAGAGAGGATGAGGCAGGAAGCCCCGCCCTAAAGGGCGGGGTAGTTCACTTCCGCTGCTTGAGCCACTCGTCGTACTGCTGCAGATGCTCCATCATGGTGCAGGCGAGCGCCCTGAATGCCTCGGGCGACAGCCGTGCATCCAGGATCACCCTCTTTTGAATCTTATCCGTGTAGATATCGCCGTTCTGACCGATTCTATATTCAGGCTGATCGTATGTCAACGCCAGCTGGCCGAAATTCGGATTCAACGTTACGATAGCACCGTCGATGTGAACCGTCCTGAACTCGGGATCCGTTACGATCTCAAGTTTCAACGCTTGCTCCTGATCTTCTGCAGCCATGTTGAACTCACACCCTGGTCTTTGCCTGCTTTGCACCGGTGATTGTCGGTTTCGTATTGAAGGCGTCCCTTCCGGCAGGTGTCCGGTCGAATCGCCAGTTCTCCGGATCGGTCCTTCCCTTCACAGCTCCCGTATGCAGGGTGCAGGACTTTCCGCTATCGCTCGAAGTGGGCTTATACTGCCCGACCAGGCTCTCGGGAGGAAGCACCACGTCGCACAGGGCGTTTAGCATCCTCTTTCCATAGTCTGTCGCTGTGTAATACACCTTCCTCCGATCACCGACGTCCTCCAGCCTTCTCACCTTCTTCGCGATCAGACCCCCGTCAACGAGAGACTTCAGGATACGGTCCATCTCGCTCGGATTCGCCCCGAAGGTATCCTTGAGTTCGTTGAAGTACATCTCCTCCCCGAGTGCAAGCGCTATGTATACAGCCCATCTGGCATCCGTCGAGAGTTCCATCACGGACTCACGAACTTCAACAGGCACCCGGTTTAAGTGAGCCTCCACAACTGTCCGGTCCATGCCGACACCTCCATAGTAAATAGTCCTATTATTGTAACTTATATCAATCTTTCCCGGATCATCAGTTGCACTTCTGCAACTTCAATCGTTATGTATCCCGCAGACGAAGACCTGTCAAATGAGCCATAGAGACCTGGTACCCGACGAAATTGCAGACCGGGTTCAACTATACTGGTATTTCAAGGAAAACATTAACATCGCAATTTATGGCTCATTCCAGCAGTCGCGGAAGCGGGATCTTCTTGCACTGAGAGATTACCTGCGGGCATACGGCTACCTGAACGCCAGGATCTCTGAAGACTATTCCGACAGACTGGATCCCGGGACCGAAGACGGACCCATAAAGGATACCAGACTCAGCGACCTGTTGATGGATGAGAGTTCTATACACATCTTTGTTTTTGTCAAAGAACACCAGGATGAGCATTACCTGATCCAGTCGGTCTCTATGGAGTTCCAGCGCTTAAGCACGTTAATGCAACACGGCATAAAGGAAGATCAGCCTGCTGCCATATATATCGAAGAAGGGCTGGAGAAGATTGCAGGGGGCGTCTTCAAGGGACGGATTGCACAGAACGAGCACGGGTGGGACATAGGGTTCTTCAAGAATATCGAGCAGATCTACAAACCGGCAAGGCGCTTCTGCGAGCGCAGCCTCGCCAGGATCTATGGATTTTGATTTACCCGGCATCGCCAGAGAATCCACAGGCGTTTTCGATCTCTTCCCGGGCTGTCCGCGTAGATTCACCCACCCCAAAATGGATCTGTCCAGCCCTTCCCCGCCGGGACGCTCCGGGCCGCCGCACGAGCGCCGCAGCCCCCGGAGAAGAACCGGGAACCCGCGCGAACGCCACAATTTCCCACCCCGCACGCTTGCAAATACCTTCATCACTTCTCTCCGAAGATTCTTAATTGAACGGATGAAGATCATCAAGGATCCGGT
>DALN01000144.1:0-1418 GCA_002499455.1 Methanoculleus sp. UBA77
CCGCTTCACCCCTTCGGCGAGCGCACGCCTGCGCAGCACGCCGCAGACGGCGCAGCCCTGCGCCTCCCTGCCGACGAGGAGGCCGTCGAGATCGTCCCCGAAGAGGTCGGCGAACGTGACGATGGCGTGCTCGACACCGAGTTCCGCCGTCAGAGCCTCCGCGGCCCTGAGGGTCTCCTCCCGGTAGCCCGCGATCCCTTCGTCGATGGTGACCGCGACGAGGTCTGCGCCGAGCGCGGGGAGGAGACGGTGGAGCACAAGGAGGAGCGCGGTACTGTCCTTTCCTCCGCTCAGGCCGACAGCGATCCGGTCGCCCGGAAAGACCATGCGTTCGCGGCGGATGGCGGCGATTACGCGGGCTTCGACGTCCTCGATGAAGTGGGCGGCGCAGAGCCGCCGCTCCGGCCCGGCAAGGCGGACGGCCGCGGGTTCGCCGCAGAGAGAGCACCGGTTCTCCGCCGAACTCACCGGTTCACCCGCCGTGCGAGAACCGGACGATCCGGAGCTCGTCGCCTTCGGTCGCCGTCACGTCTTCGGGGACGATCCTGCCGTTCATCACGACGATCACGGTCGTCGGGTTGATCCCGAGCTCAAGGAGGATCTCTTCTATCGGCGCGGAGGCGCGGGAGAGCGTCCGCACGCTCCTGTCCGGGAGGATGATCTGCATACTGTACGTGAGTGTTGGTCCCGCCACCCCATAAATATCCTCAAGGATCCGGGGCGGAATGCGGCCGGATTTACCGCAACAGCAAATACTATATGGGTCTCCGGAGAGATCCATCTGCGAGTTAACAATTGTGAAGTCACTGCAGCCGCGACAACGACGGGAGGAGCACACCATGACACCCGAAGAGAAAGCATACCTCATCAGTATCGGATCAGCGAGCATCGACGAGGCGCTCGTCCCGGCTCTCCTGCCGACGACGGCGACGGCAGGCCCGGGCGCCGGAGGGTCGTCCATCTTCATCCGCTCCGGCGGCCGGCGGGTCAGGCTCTCCATCAACCCGGCATCGCCGCTCCGGGTCGTCCCGGACAGTGATGGGGTCGCCGTCGTCCGGGATGGGGAGACGATCACGCGGGGCAGCATCGAGCGCCCGCTCTGCCACTGCCCGGAACAGGCCTACATCACCGTCAGCGAGCGGTGCGTCCACGACTGTAAGTTCTGCCCGGTGCCGAAGCTCGACGGGGGGATCAAGGATACGGAGACAGTCGCGAGAATGGTCGAGGAGGCCGCTGCCAGCGGGAGCCTCTCTGCAATCTCCCTCACGAGCGGCGTCGCCGGAACGCCGGAGCAGGAGGTGGAACGAATGGCCGCCGTGGTGAGGGAACTCCGGGCGCGGTTCGATCTCCCGATCGGCGTCTCGGTCTACCCCACCGCGGACTCGACCGCGATCCTCCGCGCCGCCGGTGCCGACGAG
>DALN01000144.1:1594-3893 GCA_002499455.1 Methanoculleus sp. UBA77
CCGTCGAGCGTCCGTCGGCGGAGCGGCTCCTCCGCCTCGCAGTGATGACCCGCAAAACACTGGAGCGGCACGGCCTTGACCCCCGGCGGGCGAGGACGATGTGCCTCCCCTGCACCGGGTGCGATCTCACCCCGTTCCGGGACGTGTGAGACGGGCCGCGAGAGGGTGTTCACCGGCCCCGCCCGCAGAGCCGCTTCCCTTTCGCGGTGAGCACGTACCGCACCGGAACGTCAGCCGCACCCCTGCACCCGCCCGGGACGGTCTCGCAGGGCTGAACGCAAGCGATATGCCCGAGCCGCTCCATCAGCGCGAGCCGGTCAGAGGGCGCACCCGTCCTCACTCTCGTAGTGCTGCAGGATCGAGAGAGCAGCGTCCCGGCCGAGCCGGTTATCGACGAAGGTGAGGAAGACCTCGATGTAGTCGGGAGGGACGCAGCCGAGGCTCTCGCTCCCGTCCAGCACCAGTCCGACGAGGTAGCGGAGGTCGTCGTCGTCGAGCCGTTCCAGGCGGGCGAGGAAATCCGCCGCGTCCGCCGCGTAGTGGTTCGCAAGCGGGGGAAGGACGGACCGGTACGGTCCTCCCGAACCCGCACACACCAGCCCCGTGCATTCGGGAGCGGCCTTCTTCAGGACTGCCGTGTCCCGCTCCGATAGGATTCGCGCCATGAGTTCGTCTCCGCGGGAGCCGGGAGAACTCCCGGCCGCACCGCACATTCACAATTGTTAAGGCTGCGCAGGGATAACGTTTGTGAAGAAGACCCGCATCGTTGACCAGAGGTTGTGATATCATCCCGTCCACCAGTCCCGATCAAACCCTCGCCAAACGGATAGCCGCGTTGAAAGAGGAGCGCGACGCCGTCATCCTCGCCCACAACTACCAGATCCCGGCAGTACAGGAGGTCGCCGACCTCGTCGGGGACTCGCTCGAACTCGCACGGGCGGCGACGAAGGTCGATGCCGGCGTCATCGTCTTTGCCGGCGTCGACTTCATGGCCGAGACGGCCGCGATCCTCTCGCCGGCAAAGACGGTCGTCCTGCCCGCGGCCGACGCCTGCTGCCCGATGGCGGAGATGGTCGTCCCCGGCGAGGTCCGGGTGCTGCGCGAGCGGTTCCCGGAGGCCGCCGTCGTCGCCTACGTCAACACCTCCGCCGCGGTGAAGGCGGAGAGCGATATCTGCTGCACCTCCGCAAACGCCGTCGCCGTCGTCAACTCGCTCGACGCGGATGAGGTGATCTTCCTCCCCGACCGGAACCTCGGCCGCTACGTCGCCCGGTTCACAAAAAAAGAGATCCTCCCCTGGGACGGCTACTGTATCGTCCACGACCGGATGACGGCCGGGGATGTGGAGGAAGCCCGCCGGGCCCACCCGGACGCCGAGGTGCTCGTCCACCCCGAGTGCCGGCCCGGGGTGATCGACCTCGCCGATCACGTCTTCTCGACCTCGGGGATGGTGCGGCACGCCTGCGCGAGCCCATGCCGGGAGTTCGTCATCGGCACCGAGGTCGGACTCCTCCATCAGCTCGAGAAGAAGTGCCCGGGAAAGGTCTTCTACCCCCTCTCAAACCGGGCAGTCTGCGTCAACATGAAGAAGACCGATCTCGCGAAGGTGCTCGCGGCCCTCGAGCGGCTCGAGCCGCGGGTGACGGTCCCCGCAGAGACCGCCGCCCGGGCGCGGGTCGCGATCCAGCGGATGCTCGACCTTCCGGTAGGAGTATCCAGACCCAGTACTTCGCTCACATTCTGAGGAAGCCGATCGGAGGTCAACTCACTAACATCCCTCCGCACCTCCGGTGCTCAAACTCCGCTCCGTAGGATCGTCGTTCTTCGCGGCTTCGCGCCTTCGCGTGAGATTCCATCACAGTCTTGCTCTGAGCCTCACGCGAAGGCGCGAAAAACGCGGAGCATAGTAGATCGGTGTTGGTAATCCTCTTCGCGCCTGACAGCGCTCGAGGTCCAGGCTATTGCACGTTACAGCATCGCACGAGCCACACCGGTCATTGCCGGGTGCCAAAATGAGTGGAGTACCGGGACTTCAGGACTCCCTGAGAACGTCCCTCTGGCCGAAGAACCGGTCCCAGTCCCAGGGCTCGTCGAAGACACGCACCTCGACGTCCCGGACGCCGCTCACGTCGAGGACCCGGTTCCGGACCCGGTCGGTGAGGTAGTCGACGAGCGGGCAGGTGGCGGTGGTCAGGACCATCTCCACGAGCACCGAGGAGTCCTGGACGGTTATTCCCTTGATCAGGCCGAGGTCGACGACGTCGATCCCGACCTCCGGGTCGATCACCTCTTTTAACGC
>DALN01000159.1 GCA_002499455.1 Methanoculleus sp. UBA77
TTCCCCCGCCACTCTTTTCTCCGCCTTGCGGCGGGCGATCCCGGGTGCATCACCGGGAGTCCGGCGGGGGTGCCCGCCCCCTCCTCACCGGACTTCCCGGCCGCCGGCAATGAAGATCCTGCCTGGATTAACCGATCTGTAAGAGGATCGATGCCAGGGCGAAGAGGAGCAGGCCGTTGACCACGACGATCCCCGCAATGACCATCGCCGGGACGAGGCCCGGCAGCAGCATGCTGATGCCGAACGCGATCGCCACGACGTTCAAGACCGTCAGGGTGACCAGGAGCCGTTTGAGGATGGGCGGGAGAGGGGCCGCCAGTTCGGCGCCGCCGTGCAGCATCGGGAGGAACCGTTTTGCAAGGAGTATCACGCCCCCGGCGATGTTCAGGACCGCGAGGAGCTGCCGGATCACGTCGGTCAGGATGCCCGGAACGATGCAGGAGAAGACCCCCATCGCGGCGAATGCGATCCCGATGACGATCAGGAGCCGTGAGCGCCTGTACTGCCCCACCGGCGTCTCGCCCAGGGCCAGCATCTGGACGGCCATGATGACGAGCAGCAGGCCGAGCTGGCCGTCCGGGGAGAACGGGATGAGTCCGAGGTTCACCGGGAAGAGGAGCAGGCCGAGGAGGATCAGGAGGGCGCCGACCGGGATGACCAGGGCAATCGAGAGGGGGAGGGATGCCTCCTGGAACAGGCCGGTGCCGGCGGCTCTCCCGGGGTCGTTTGAGATCACGCCGATCCCTCCGGTGGATACAGCCGCCTGACTGTCTGGATGCTCCAGGCGAGGTAGAAGAAGCCGATGCCGTAGGCGATGAGGAGAACCGCGGTCACGGAGTCGGTCGTGATGCCGGGCAGGAGCGTGACCAGGCCGAGGACGATCGAGAGCGCGTATACGAGGATGCAGGCGACCGTCAGGTGCCGCAGGATTCCGGGGATCTTCAGCCATGTCCTGGCCTTCTCCGCCGAGAAGAACAACTGGAGAAGGAGAGCGATACCGCCGGCAAAGAGGAGGATTCCCACGAGGATCCGGACCGGTGCAGCCAGTGCGCCGGGAACGAAGCAGGCGAGCATCCCGACGGCCGCCGTGCAGACCCCGATGAGGATGACCGCCCACGACCGCCGGAGATCGCCGAACGGGGTCCTCCCCATCGTGATTATCTGGAACGATACGATCACGAGAAAGAGCCCGTAGGTGCTGTCCGGGGCATACGGCAGTTCTCCCGTCTGAATCCGAAAGAGGAGCAGGCCGAAGAGGGACATGAAGACGCCGAAGACGAGCAGGATGACGACCTCGAGGGAGAGGTCGGACTCCGCTCTCGCAACAGGCTTGCTCCCCTCTCCCGGCTGGCTGGAATATTCCATAATTGTGTCTCCCCGGTTCTATCCGGAGATCGATGGATACATATCCTCGATTGAGTGAATACCATGATCTACCTTGAGGGATTATTTATACGTTTGTATTTCCGGTACTTCGCTAAAATGACCGAGGTAGTTTTCACGAGGTCAACCCATCGACTTCCCTCACACCTGCGGCGCTCAAGCTCGTTTCGCTCACTCTTCGCGGCCTTCGCGCCTTCGCGTGAGACTTCATTTCTTCCCCACCATGACCTCATGCGAAGCCGCGAAGAACGCGAAGTGCGACGTTCCACAAAGAACGGAGCATGAGCACCGCAGGAACGACGGGCCCATGGGCCGGAGTTCGAGCACTGGCAGGTGCGAGTTGCGAGTCCGGTGTTTGGGTGCTGCTGTTCCTGGTACCGTTGCCGGTTTACGGCGCCGGTCCGGCACGTCGTCGCGGAGATTGCTCCTGATCGGGAAAAAGGGGTTTAAAATGATGAATTTTTGGAATCGGGTGCATGTGAGGTGATATTCAAAAGATATATCGTTTATGGGATGACATGAAGCAGATTGGAGAACATTATGTTCCGACCCCAAGACGATTTTACCTACCTGATGCCGGTCCACTTTGGAGGAGGGAAGTTCGACCCGGAGACGCTGGTCACGCAGAGGGCGACCGGTCTCGTCATCAGTTTCGAGACCGAGAGAGACCTGCTTGAGAACTACATCCCGGAGGGATTCGAACTCCTGGCACCCGAGGTGCAGGTGGCGTTCAACAGGTTCACCGAGATCAACTGGATGCAAGGCGGTCAGTACAACCTGATCAACGTCTCGGCACCGGTCCGGTTCCACGGGAAGAAGGACGAACTCGACGGCGCCTACACGCTGGTGGTCTGGGAGAACAAGACCGCGCCTATCCTTGGGGGGCGGGAGCAGACCGGCATCCCGAAGATATACGCGGATATCGAGGACCTGCATATCATCCGGCCTCACTACGCGACGACCGTCAGCTACGAGGGGAACACCTTCCTCAACATGGACTTCGAGGCCACGGGACCGATAACCGGGCGGGACCTCGATGCCCTGAAGTCGCAGTTCATCTCCATGAACACCATCGGGTGGCGGTACATCCCGAAAGTCGGGGCTCCGGGAGCGGAACTCTCCCAGTTCGTCCTCTACCCCCAGGGCGTGGAGGTGGAGACGGCAGAGATCGGAAAGGGCAGCCTGAAGTGGACCGAACTGACCCCGATGCAGAATCCGGTCCAGTACTACATCGTCAACAGCCTCGCGGCCCTGCCCGTGAAACGGGTGACGCAGTCGGTTCTGGTCGAGGGAAGAGCCATTCTTCGCGCGATGGGCGCACGGGTGATCGAGTAAGGGCAGGCGAGGATCATGGTCGATTCGGATTACTATACGGGCAAAGTCTGCATCGTCACCGGGGCGAACTCCGGGATCGGGTATGCGATCAGCGAAGAACTCGCAAAGAGGGGAGCAACCGTCTACATGGCCGGCCGCAGCCGGGAGAAGGTTGCCGCGGCCGTCGCGCAGCTCGCCGCATACGGGGATGATCGGGCACGCCCGCTCGTTATGGACGTGACGAAGCAGGAAGAGGTGCAGAAAGGCATCGAGGATACGGCGGCGGAGGCGGGCAGGCTGGATCTCCTCTTCAACAACGCGGGCGTCGGGGGGACCATCCCGTTCGAGAAGGCCACCCTCGAGGACTGGAAGACGATCGTCGACACCAACATCTGGAGCGTCGTCTACGGGGTCCATGCGGCCGTGCCGATCATGCTCAGGCAGGGGTTCGGGCATATCGTGAACACGAGTTCGATAGCCGGGATCGTTCCTCCTCCGTTCCAGGCGCTCTACTCCCTGACGAAGTACGGCGTCACCGGCCTCACCGAGTGCCTGAAGTACGAGTATGCGGATAAAGGGCTCCACTTCTCGACGATCTGCCCGGCAAACATCGCCACCCCGATCTTCAACAAGGGCATCGACGGGCAGGCCCGGGGCGACCTGCGGATCCCCGACGACGCGTATCCCGTCGATAAGGCGGCGTCGCTCATCCTTGACCGGGTCGCGGAGCACAAAGGGATCATCGTCGTGCCCGAGGAACCCTACACCGATCTCTGGAAGGGCTACATCCTCGGCACTCCGGAGGTGGAGGAGCGGCTGCAGCAGATGGCGCGCGAGCGGCGGGAAGCCTTCGAGAAGAGCGGGACATACTTCTGATCCTCTCTTTTTTGCCCGGGAGCCGGCCGGGCAGCAATCATTACTTCTACGGGTACCGACCACATCTCCACGCTGCGTCGCCCGCCCGTCATGAGCATCCCCTGCTATAGAACCGGTTTTTCGCTCCGGCCGGAAAGGTTGATGTTCTCCTATGGTGTATTATGGTGTATGGGAGTGGAAGCAACGATCAAGGTGACCCCGGAAGTGAAGGGGCGGCTGGATAAACTCAAAAACTACCCCCGGGAGACGTACAGCGACGTGATCGACCGTCTCACCCGGGACGCCCTGGAGGAGGCCGCCGGGGAACTGACGGATGAAGATATCCGTGATATCGAGGAGGCGATTGCGGACATCAAGGCGGGGAGGGTCTACACGACGGAGGAGTTGAAGCGGGAACTGGGGATCGATTGAATGGCCTATACGGTGATCTGGACCGAAAAAGCCCTTAAAAACCTGAAACAACTCCCCCGTGAAACTGCTGCGAGGATCGTTGCAGCCGTCGAGAAGATCCGCGACAGTCCCCTCGATTACCTGCACCCGTTGAGAGGGTCCCCCTACTTCAAACTGCGAGTGGGAAATTACCGCGTCATCCTGGACTTAAGGAAGAAAGCCATGATTGTGTACGTGATCAAGGTCGGGAAGCGGGAGAATGTCTACGACGGGATCTGAGGCTCCCCCCTGAATATGTTATGGAGGACTTTTAAGTGCCGGCGCTCAACGCTCCCCGCCGGGGAGAGGGGCAGGCTTCGGGCATCCCGGGGAGGGGAGGGGTGAGGAGAGGTCGCCGCTCCTAGGCGCCTTCCGGTCTTCCCTTCCACTCCCAGAGCCTTGAGCGGCTGTTGCCCTCGGCATCGACGGTGTACTCGACTATGACGGCGGTCCCGTTGAGGCGGCTCCAGACGGGGGTGGACGAGCGGAAGAAGAGCAGCCCGTGAAAGAGGGTTTCAGGGTCCGATGCGCTTCCTTTTCCCATACCCATCCCGGTGTACATGGCCATCTCGCCGTCGTTTGACGTGACCACGCCGACGCCCTCGGCGTGGAAGGTGTCCGGACTGCGCCACACGCTCCAGGCGGTCGATAGATCCCGGGACTCGATGCCCAGCAGTCTCCCGGTCGATTCGTCCGTCGTCTCGATCTTCGGGCTGGTCTCGAGCAGTTCAACGACCCTTGTGCCGATGATCTTGCCTCGCGACTCGCCGATCAGTTCACCCGACATTCAACTCCTCCTGATGCTGTATTCGCCGCACCCCCCATCGCGACTCCGGCAGTTCCAGGACCGTCTTGCGGGGGAGCGCCGGCCAACCCTGACCTTTGCGGGATAAAAAGTATCCGGATCTCCGGCGGTGCACGCGAAACGCATCGGCCCCTACGGCTCGAGGTCGGCGTAGAGGGCGGCGACGCCCGTGAGGGCCTTATATCCCTTCTCGGTGATGATGTAGTCCCCCCGCTCGTGCCGCTGCAGGATCATTCCGGCGTCCTGGAGTTTCCTGAGGTGGAAGAGGAGGTTCCCTCCCCGGAGATCGGTCAGGGTCGAGAGGGCCGAGAACGTCTGCGTCCCGGCGGCGAGCGACTGCACGATCCGGAACCGGTGCCGGTTCGCGAGCGGTTCGAGGAGATCCCGGACCAGGACCTCGTCCGGCAGGTCTGCGACGGATGAAGAGGCCTCCCGGCTCTCCCGGTAGATCCCGAGCGAGCGCATCAGTTCGATCTGCTTCTCGAAGAGGCGGTTCGTCTCGGTAAAACAGGTGGAGCAGGTCTCCAGCTTCCCACCCTTGCGCATCGCCGCGAGCCGGTCGCGGTAGGACCGGACGACCTCCTCGCTCACCTCCCCGTCCCGGATATGCTCCGCGGAGGCCTTGAGGAACTCGTAGAACGCGGCGTAACACCGCTCACGCATCGGGCAGTCCCGGATCATCCGCTCCCGGAGCCTCTGGTCGGCGTCGGAGAGGGCCTGCTCGATGAAGACGTCCGCATACTCCCTGCGGATCCCGCTGAGGGCCGCATCGACGTGCTGCCGATTCGTATGCTCGATGAACCGCCGGAGTTCGGACCTGAGGCCCGCAAGCTCGGATTGGACCTCCCGGATCTCCCTGCTGTAACTCTCTTCCCTCCGGTCGGCCACGGGTTCTTCCTTGCCGGACCGGTCCGGTCCGGGCCTCGTATGGTCATGGGACTGTAGCACGGATATCAGGTATAGTTTGGTGACGGGCATCTATATTATTATAACCATCATACGGGATGAACGGTGAGAAATGCCTGAATGGCGTTACACCGGAACGTCCGTATCGGACGGGAAGGCCCGGCAGGCGCTTGCTCCGGCTGCGAAGCGCATAGCAGCGACTGCACGCCGGCAGAGGCCGCCGGGGAGATCACCAGAATGACGGAGGAGTAAGAATGAACGTTAAAGAAGAGATCCGTGCACAGATCGTCGGCGCCCTCGCCGGCGCGAAGTTCCCTATCAAGACGCCCGAAGACCTCCTTGCCGCGTTCCCGGCGGGAGCGGCGACCAGGTGCAAGGCGGGCGACGTGGAGATGACCGCCGGTGAGGCGGGCACCCTCTTGAAGCCGGAGGACTTCCCCTTCCTGACCCCGGGACAGGTGGCCGATACCATTCTCTCCCGGGCGGGGATGTAACCTCTTTTCATCCCTTTCGCCTTCTCCCCACCGAGTCCATGACGGGGCCGGGCTTTCCCCCCACCCTCGTCTCCGACCGGATGCGGAGGGTGTCGGCGGCCTCCCAGGAGGCGGTGATCGTCTCTTCCGCCCCCCCAGGATCGCTCCAGCGCAGTTCCAGGGTATCCGCGTCCTTCCACCTGCCCGTATGGTCGTGGGTGCTCCCGTCGGAGCCGGCGCCGAACATGTGTACCGTCCCCTTCTCGCGGTCGTAGGTCCAGAGGTCCGTCTCCTCGTAGGACTCTCCGCCGATGGTGTACGTGAGATCGCTCTGGATACCGTACCGGCCGGCAACCTCCCGGACCGTGGCCGTGCCCGTCCCGGTCATCGTGCTGCCGTCAGGCATCTGCAGGGTCACGTCGAGGTCCCACTCTCCCACGAACCGGTCCCTGAGCCGGTCCAGACCTTTCGGTTCTTGCATGGTGCATCCCCGGCCCCCGACTGACGCCGCGATCCCAAATAGGTTTGCGTCCCGTAGAGGGGAAAAGTGAACAATCTTAGTAATGCCCGGGAGAGGGGGGTGGGGGTTGCCCCCGCTCAGAGGTTGTGCGCCGGGACGAACCGGTCGCCCGCGTAGTGGATGACCGGGCCCGGCAGCGTGATATCGAGCGCCTCGCGGAGGACGTCCTCGATGGTCCGGACCGGGACGAAGACGAGGTCGCTCCTGACGTCCTCGGGGACGTCCGCGAGGTCCTTCTCGTTCTCCTGCGGCAGGATGACCTTCCGGATCCCCGCCCGGTGAGCGGCGAGGACCTTCTCCTTGATCCCGCCCACGGGGAGGACGGCGCCGGAGAGCGTCACCTCGCCGGTCATCGCGGTCGTCGGGTCGACCGTTCTTCCCGTGATGAGGGAGGCGAGGGCCGTAAAGAGCGTCACGCCCGCCGAGGGGCCGTCCTTGGGGGTCGCTCCCGCCGGGACGTGGATGTGGATGTCGCTTCCGAAGAAGTCAAAGCCCGGTGCGACGGCCGCGAACCGCGACCGGATGAGGCTCAAGGAGATCTGCGCCGACTCCTTCATCACGTCGCCGAGCTGCCCCGTCAGGGTGAGTTTGCCCTTGCCGGGCATGAACGTCCCCTCGATGAAGAGGATGTCCCCGCCGACAGGGGTCCACGCGAGGCCCGTGACGACGCCGGGCGGGTTCTCCTTCCGCGCCACGTCCTGCCGGACCGTCTCTTTCCCGAGGATCTCCGGGAGCAGGTCCGCCGTCACGACGTACGGGAGGTCGACGTCGCCCGAGACGATCTTTGCCGAGACGTAGCGTGCGGCCCGGGCGAGCTGCTTCTTGAGCGCCCGGACTCCCGCCTCGCGGGTGTAGCGGTCGATGATCACCGTAAGGGCCTCGTCCTCGAACCGGAGTTTCTCCGAATCAAGCCCGTGCTCCGCGAGGGTGTTCGGGACCAGGTGGTCCTTTGCGATCGCGAACTTCTCGTTCTTCGTGTAGCCCGAGATCTCGATGAGCTCCATACGGTCGAGGAGGGGCGCCGGGATCGTCGCGAGGCTGTTCGCCGTCGCGATGAAGAGCACGTCCGAGAGGTC
The DNA here is from genome assembly GCA_002499455.1 of Methanoculleus sp. UBA77. GTDB lineage: Archaea > Halobacteriota > Methanomicrobia > Methanomicrobiales > Methanoculleaceae > Methanoculleus. The sequence continues at coordinate 7,783 of DALN01000159.1, forward strand.
GTAGGGGACCTCAAGGTAGTGGTCCGAGAACGTGCTGTTCTGCTCGGGGTCGAGGACCTCGAGGAGGGCGCTCGCCGGGTCGCCGGAGTAGGAGACGGCGAGTTTGTCGACCTCGTCGAGGATGAAGACCGGGTTCTTCGTCCCGGCCTTCTTCATCCCCTGGATGATCCGGCCGGGGAGCGCCCCGACGTAGGTCCGCCGGTGCCCCCGGATCTCCGCCTCGTCCCTGACGCCGCCGAGGCTGATCCGGACGTATTTTCTCCCCAGTGCGTCGGCGATGCTCTTGCCGAGGCTCGTCTTCCCGGTGCCGGGCGGGCCGGCGAAGAGGAGGATCGAGCCCTGCTTCTCCTCCTTGAGCTTCATGACCGCGAGGTGCTGGATGATCCGCTCCTTGACCTCCAGGAGACCGTTGTGGTTGCTCTCGAGCACCTGCCGGGCCTCGTTGATGTCGATGATCTTCTTCTCCTCGACCGTCCAGGGGAGGTCGAGCAGGAGGTCGAGGTAGTTCCGGATCCCCTGGCTCTCGTGGTGCTGGCTGCCGCCGGTCTCGAGTTTCTTCAGTTCGGCGAGCGCCTTCTTCCGCACCTCCTCGGGCATCGTCGAGCGCTCGATCCGCTCGCGGTAGCCGTCTTCGCCGGAGGAGCCGTCGCAGCCGTTGAGCTCCTCCTGGATCACCCGGAGCTGCTCGCGGAGCATCGCTTCGCGGTTCGCTTTTCCGATCTTTTCGGAGGCCTTTCTCGCCACCTCGATCCGAAGGCTGATGCTCTCGTTGAGGTTCACGAGGAGGGCGAGGAACGCGGCGTAGCGCTCCCGGACGGAGACGGTCTCAAGGAGCGACTGCTTCGCGGCAACCTCCACCGGCATGAAGGGCACGACGAACGCCATGATCTGGTCGACGGACCCCATCCTGTCGACGGGCCGGGTGAACTGCTCGGAGCCCTGGAAGTTGGCGCTGATGTCGTGGACGGCTGCTTTGATCTCTGCGAGCATCTTTTCTCGGGTCTCCTCGTCGATATCCATGATGTCCGGGAGGGGTTCGAAGGCGGCGTAGAACTGCCCGTCCCTCTCCGAGACGGCCACGGCCTTCACCCGGCGGACCGCCCGGGCAAAGACCAGGTAGCCGTCGTCCGCAGGCTGGGCGTGCGTGACCATGAGGAGGCTGCCGGTCGTGTACAGCCCCTCGGCCGGGATCTCTGCAGGCGGGGTGCCGCCCTTGACGGTCAGGCCGACGGCGGAGGCCGATCCGTCGCTCTTCATGGCGGCGATCAGCAGCTCGCCCAGGGCCGTATCGACCTGGAACTTCGTCCGCGTCTCCGGGTAGACCACGGTCTCGAAGAGCGGTATGACGATGGTTTCGCTGGTGTCTGGCTGTGATGCGTGCATGGTGACTCCAATCATTAGTTTGAATTTACCTAACTTTTTTGCCGGCCAAAAAAATTACCCGACCTTCTTCAGGATCTCAAGGAGGAGATCCACTTCGTTCTCATCGAGCGCCTCTACCATCCTCTCGATCATCCGCGTAGAGGGCGTTCTGTTCGGCGTTCTGCTATCATCCGCCCTTTTTCGGTGAGGCGGATGTAGGCGATCCTGCCGTCACCGGGGCACCGTTCTGCCGGTAGACGCACTCCATCCGGACGAATCTGTTGACCATCTCCGTGACGGTCGGTTTCGAGGTCCCGGTGATCTCGGCAAGCCGGCTGAAGGTCACGTCGGCGTGGCCGTCGATCGCTTTTAAGTATGCGATCTGCTTCACGGTCATGTCCCCGAGGCCGCACTCGGCAAAGATCTGGCTCGAACATTCGTTTCTGATGGCGATCAGGCGGTCAAGGACTTCGAACAGGTGCTCAACTCTCGCCGCCATAGTCGATACCAATTAGTTAGGGCAGTCCGAACTATAAAGATTCCGGTCAGGAGGGCCGGTTGCCATACCTCCACCGGGCAAGCGTCTCCGGGCCCCAGAGGAGCACGACGGCGACCGCGACGGCCGCCGCGATCGCCCCGGCGACGACCGGGTCGTAGTGGGAGCCGAGGTTCGGGAACGAGAACTCGGCGACGTTCGTCATGCCGTGGAAGAGGGTCGCCGCAAAGACGCTCCCGTGGGTGTTGTTGTAGAGCCAGACGATGATGACCCGGAGCGCGACCGTGGAGACGGCCTGCCCTGCCGCCCAGGCGGGGGTGTTGAGGAGGAGCCAGGGGATGGAGTGCCACCCTGCCCAGACCACTCCCAGGATGAGGGCGGTCGCAAGAGCGCTCCGCCGCTCCTGCAGGGGGTCGGCGGCATACCCCATCCATCCTACTTCCTCGAACGCGGCGGCGATGAAGAAGAGGGGGATGAAGACCGGGATCAGGAGATACGGGACGAATGGCTCGGCGGGGAGCGGCAGGCCAGAAAGAAGCATCACGCCGTAGGAGAGGAGCATGAGCGCGGGCATCAGGAGGACGATGGGGAGGTACCAGACTGCCCCGATCTTCCGGAAGTCGGCGACCCGTTCAAGCAGCCTCGAAACGCCGCCGGCCCCCTCCTCGCGCCGGACCAGGATCGCGGCCGCCAGGGCCGGGCAGACGAGCATGAACGCGCTCACGGGGAGGTTCAGCGGGCCGGAGAGGGGTGTGCCGGCAAAGAGGAGGAACGGGAGGGAGAGTGCGAAGATCAGGAGGAAGAAGGCCGGGGGCGACCGGGCGGTGCTCATGCCCCCCCGGCCTCCGGTGCGGGTGCAATCCAGTCTGGTACCATGATCATCCCTCCTTTCGGCCCGTAGGGAGGCCGGGAATGCCGTTCTCGTGCAGGAACTCCGCGATCCCCTGCCGGACCACTTCGTGGTGCCCGAGCAGCATGTGGCCGCCCCCCGGCACGGCGAGGAGGCGGGCGCCGGGAATCCTCCGCGCAAGGGCGCGTGCATTCTCGTGGAGCGCCAGCGGGTCGTCCACGGCGCTGACCACCAGCGTGGGGGCCCGGATCTTCTCGAACGGATAGTCGTCTCCGGAGGCGTTGAGCAGGCCGGGGGTTGAGACGTAGATGTCAAAAGAGCTTCCGTCGACCCGGGCGCTGACCGGGAGGAGGCTTGAAAGCAGCGTCCTGACCTCTACTTTCTCTTCCGTGGTGAGTCGCCCCGGCACGCCGGCCCACGGCCCTGCGACGAACCGGTAAAAGCAGGTGACCGTCGCCCAGTAGACGAAGTCGTTCCTGAAGAAGAGGGTGAAGATGGGTCTTGGCATGACCGGCCCCTTCCCCGGCGCGACGGGCTCAACGAGGACGAGCGCCGTGACGCGCTCCGGGTGGCGCAGGGCGAACTGGATCGCCGAGGCGGAGCCTGCCGAGTAGCCGACGACGACGGCCCGCTCGATCGCGAGGGCGTCGAGCAGGCAGGCGAAGGCATCCGCCTGCATGGCGACGCTCGCATGTGAAGGCATGGGCGTACCGGGGTAGCCGAACCTTGACGGCGCGACGACCTGGAGCGCCGGGTCGAGGGTCCACCCGGCGAGCAGCAGTCCCTGGTCGAACCCGCCCGCGTTGCCGTGGACGACGAGTGCCGGGTAGCCGTCCCCGGACCGGGCATACCCGATCGGCCCGCACCCGGTCCGGACCACCCGGCTTCCCGGGCCTTCGATCCGCGCCCGCGCGGCACGCATGTCGCGCCGGTAGCGCATCGTGACCGCCGCCCCCACGACGGCGGCGCCGAGCAGGATGAGGGGGATCAGGAGACCGACCATAGGGGTGCACGCTCCACTCGGGCCATACGGCTACCCGGCCCTGCAGGCCGGGCGGACCCGGAACACCCGGCTACCCGAGGAGGGTTGCGAGCCTGTCGAACGACTCGTTCCACCCGGCCTCGGCCTGCTCGATCGGCTCGCCCGCCGGGATGCCTTCATGCCGCAGGGTCATCTTCGTCCCGCTGCCGTGCTCCTCGAACGTCACCGTCACCAGGAGTTCCAGCGGCCAGTCCCCGCTCATCCCGTAGGTCGAGGCCGGGACGACGTTGCCTTCCGCGTCCGCAAACGAGTCGGTGAAGACGAGCCGCTCACCCGTGACGATCTCGCGGTAGACGCCCGTGCTCCAGAAGTCCCGGCCGTCGGGCAGGCGCATGCCGAACAGGTACCTGCCCCCCTCGCGGAGGTCGACCCTGAAGTCCAGCCCCGTAAAACTCGCCGGCCCCCACCACCGTGCTATCAGTTCCGGGTCCGTCCAGGCCTTCCAGACGCGGTCGCGCGATGCCGCGAAGATGCGCTGGATGAACAGCCTTCCTTTCTCTTCGGTCAGAACAGTCTCTGCCATCGTCTTGAACCTCCT
>DALN01000162.1:0-7867 GCA_002499455.1 Methanoculleus sp. UBA77
CCCGCACCGCACCACGACATCTACGGCATCGAGGACCTCCCCCAGCTCGTCCGGTCCGTCAGGGAAGCGACGGGAGGGAAGAAGCCGATCTTTGCGAAGATTGCGGCGGTCAACAACAACGCCGAGAACGTTGCGGCCGTCGCCCGTTCCGGCGTGGACGCCATCGCCATCGACGGGTTCCGGGGCGGCACCGGTGCCGCGCCGCGGGTCTTCCGCGACCACGTGGGCATACCGATCGAGGTCGCCATCGCGACCGCCGACAAGGAACTCCGCAGGCAGGGGCTCAGGAACGAGGTCTCCCTCATCGCCTGCGGCAGCATCCGCGAGAGCGCAGACGTCATGAAGTCGATCGCCCTCGGCGCCGATGCGGTCTACATCGCCACCGCTGCGCTCGCAGCGATGGGCTGCCGCGTCTGCGGAAACTGTTACCAGGGCCTCTGCCCCTGGGGTATCGCCACCCAGCGCCCGGACCTCGTCGCGCGTCTCGACCCCGACGTGGCCTCAAAGCAGATTGCAAACCTGATCCACGCCTGGACGCTCGAGATCACCGAATTGATGGGTGCGGCCGGCATCAACAGCATCGAGAGCCTGCGCGGCAACCGCGACCGGCTCCGCGGCTACATGCTGGATGAGGGGCTCCTCAAGATCCTCGACGTGAAGTCGGTGGGAGCGTGAGCAAAATGGTAAAACAGGTCACGATCGATGCAAAGGGAGTGCATTACACTCCCTTGAACCAGCAGGTTCGGAAGGCTATCGAGGACGGCGCCGAGGAGATCGTCATCAACAACGTTCTCGGGCAGCGGTTCATCGGCAACGGTCTCCGGGGCAACGCCACGATCACGGTCAACGGCGTCGCGGGCGGCGACCTTGCGATGTTCATGAGCGGGCCGACCGTCATCGTCAACGGCAACGCGGAGCACGCGCCCGGCAACACGATGGACTCCGGGAAGGTCGTCATCCACGGGAGCGCCGGCGATGCGGTGGCGCACAGCATGCGGGGCGGCAAGGTCTTCGTCCGCGGAGACATCGGCTACCGCGGCGGCATCCACATGAAGCAGTACGAGACGCAGCGCCCCATACTGGTCGTCGGAGGGTCTGCCCAGACGTTCCTCGGCGAGTATATGGCGGGCGGCCTCCTGATCGTCCTCGGTCTTGACGGGGCCATCAAAGCCCGGGAGATCGGGAGCGGGATCCACGGGGGAGAGATCGTCATTCGCGGGGACGTCGATGAGGCATGCCTCGCTTCCGGGGCAAAGAAGGTCCCGCTCAGCGACGAGGACCGCGCACGGATCGCCCCGGTCATCCGGGAGTTTGCAGCCGACTTCGGGCTTGACGCGGAAGCACTCGTGAACGCAAAGTACACCCGGATCGTCCCTGCGAGCGCAAGGCCCTTTGCCGGGAAGTATACGTGGGAGTGAGAGGGATGGAGTCAAAGACATTTATGGATCTGGCGTCCGAGGTCTGGGCAACCGACCTCTGCTCCGGGTGCGGGGCATGCGTGGCGGTCTGCCCGGCCGATGCCCTCCGGTTCGAGCCGGGGAACACCGATACGCCGGTGAACATCGGCTACTGCAAGGCCGAGAACGACTGCGTGCCCTGCGGGGCATGCTACGCGGCCTGCCCGCGGGTCGACCTTGCGGCGCAGGGGAAGTTGCTCGGACCGTACCAGGATATCGTTGCGGCCCGGTCGGTCTTCACGGTCGAGCGGAAGCAGAGCGGCGGCGCGGTGACTGCGATCCTGGTGAACGCCCTCGATGAGGGACTGATCGATGCGGTCGTCACGGTGACGAGGGACCCCTGGACGATGAAGCCGTCGTCCGCGGTGATCACCTCGAAGGATGCGCTCATCCAGCACGCCGGGAGCCGTTACGCCTGGTGGGTGCCGTTGCTTGCCTCCCTCAAGGAGGCAGTCGTCACCCGGAAGTACCGGCGGGTCGCCATCGTCGGTGTGCCCTGCGCGGCACGGGCGGCGCAGGTGATCCGGGCGAGCGACCACGAGCTCCTCAAGCCCTACGCGAAGGCTATCCGGCTCGTCATCGGCCTCTTCTGCACGGAGACCTTCGACTACGCGAAGCTGGTCGAGGGGAAACTGCAGTCCGAGAAGAAGATCGAGCCCTGGGAGATCCGGCGCCTGGATATCAAGGGGAAACTGGACATCTTCCTGCAGGACGAGCGGCAGCTCTCCATCCCGCTCGCAGAGCTGGACGAGGCTGTCCGGCCCGGATGCCGGGTCTGCACCGACTTCACGGCGGTGGAGGCGGACGTCTCGGCAGGTGCCGTCGGGTCGCCGGGCGGGTACACGACGCTCATCATCCGAAACGATATCGGCAGGGGATTTGTCGACCGTGCGGTCTGGCAGGGAAAACTTGCGACCGGCAGCACCGTCGACCTCTCCATCATCGAGCGCCTGGCCGCGAGAAAAGCGCAGCGCCAGCAGGAATAAACCCTTTTTTTCATTCCGGGATCCCGGAACGCAGAGCAGGGCTGTATCGTTGCCTTCTCTTGTTAGCTCACGCGAAGAACGACGCTCCTGCGGAGCGGAGTTGGAGCACCGCAGGTGCGACCCACGAAGAACAGTAAACAGGTGTGCAACGCTCCTTCGCGGCTTCGCGTCTTCGCACCTGACGGTGCTCATGCTCCAGATGTCCCATCCGTCGCATTTCGCGTGAGGCTGTACTGTTATCTGAACCGGTTATCTCACGCGAAGCCGCGAAGAACACGAAGTTCGGCAAATGGGCGTACAACTCCCCGTCGCACTTCGCGTGAGGCCGTACCGTCACTCATTAACTGTCAGCCCACGCGAGGTGACGGGGAAGGCACCGGGGGGCTACCCGGCCCCCTGGACGGCCTGGTCTGCCGCATACCCGATCCCGACCGCAATGATCGGGATGATGAGATACCGCAGCCCGATCTGGGCCATGTAGGTGCCGACGTCCATCCCTGAGAGAGGCAGGAGGATGACGGCGTCGAGCGCCCAGTTGATCAGGAGCCATACCACGCCGAGCAGCGCGGTCTCCCGGACGAAGCGGGCTCGCACCCCCCGCAGGTAGACAAGGATGAGGAAGGTGCCGAGCGCGGCGGAGAAGACGAGCAGGACCGATTTGATCAGGAAGATGTCGTAGAGCGGCTCCCCCTCAGCCGAATAGAAGGGGATCGAGATGAGGAAGGGGAGGAGCCAGGTGAGGAGGCCGAAGCCGATGAGCCTCACGTATCGCGCCGTATTCATGGAAGGAGCATCGCCCTCCGGCTGGATATACCGTTCGATCCGTCGCCGGGAGGGCAGAGATGCGGGGTCTCTCCGGGATCGGCCAGGAGGTCGTTGAACCGCTCCGGGCCCGATCAACAACGTTACCGGCACGTTCCCCGATCCACTCCATCCCTGCAGTGAAATCAGGGGATTGCCGGACAGGGGGCATCCGCGAATTTCGATATGCTTACCCCCCTGAATATCAAATGGAGCGTATTCAGGGGAGCCACCATGGAAAACCTGAACCAGCTCCTGCAGTCCGTCACCATCTTCTTCCTCCAGGTCGTCTTCATCCAGGTCCTGAAACGGCAGGGGGTCTTCAACAGCAGCCACCAGCCGGTCTTCAACCGGCTGGTCACCGAACTCGCGCTCCCCGCAACCATCTTCTCCACGCTCGCCGTCAGCACCATCGAACCGGACCAGATCCTCGCCGCGGCCATCATGCTCGGCGCCATCCTCGTCTGCTGCGCTCTGGCCTACGTCATATGCCGGGCGCTGCGCTTCTCCTACCGGGCGACCGGCTCCATCGTGATGCTCGCCGGGTTCGGGAGCACCTCCACCCTTGCATACCCCCTCATCAGCCGGACCTACGGGGTCGGCAGCGAGGCGATGACGTTCGGGATCGTCGTCGGAGAGTTCGGCGTCTGCATCCCGTTCTTTACCGCCGGCGTCCTGATTGCAGCCTACTTCGGGAGCCGGGAGAGCATGGAAAAGCCGGAGATACGGCCGGTCGTCACCAACTTCCTCAAGTCTCCCATCTTCCTCGCATTCCTCTTCGGCCTCATCGTCTCGCAGATCCCTCCGGCAGTGGCATTCATGAACTCCGGCTTTGCGGCAAACTTTTTCGGGTACTTCGCGCACGGGCTAGAGTTGCTGGTCGCAGTAACCGTCGGCCTCATGCTGCGGCCGATCGAGATCCGCAGTCTCCTTTCGGTGCTGGGCATCGTCGTCGCCCTCAAGATGATCCTGCAGCCCGCCCTCGTGCTGATCGAGCAGGTGCGGTAGGCGTACCGGTGCTCGAACAGCAGATCCTCTTCCTCGAGGCCGCCATTCCGTCCGGCGCGATTGCGGCGGTTCTCGCCAGCCGCTACGGGTGCGACGGTCCGCTTGCCGCGGCCCTGGTCGTCGCCACTTATCTCATAAGCCTGGTGACGATACCGTGTGCGATGCTGTTCATCGGGTGAGTGCGTGCCTCCGTTCTCCCGTCCGGCCGGGTTCTACCTTGAGAACCCCTCCATCAGCTTTGCAGGGTTTCCGCTTATCGGCGCTCTCTATGCCATGATCTCGGAGAAGCTCACGTAGCCGGATCACTCCTGTCATCCCTCGCCATGGAACCGCTCGCGGTCGACATATATACCAGTCCGACCACAGGGGGAGACGTGAACCATCCTGCAGATAGCAGCGCCGAACCGCCCGGCGGAACCGGTGTCGGGCGGTACTCACCCCGGTTCGTGCTCGCCGTCATCCTGATCGCCATCGCGGCCGCCGGAGCGATGGTACTCTTTCTCGAGTTACAGAGCATCGGAGCGGCCCTTCTCTGGCCGGACTCACCCCCGGTCCCCTTCTTTCCCCTGATCGTCGCGACCGCGGGCGGCCTCGCGGTCGGGCTCTGCCTGCATGTCTTCGGCGACCACGTACTGCTGCTCCAGCAGAGCCTTACAGAGTTCCAGAGGACCGGCCGGTTCGAGCCGCGGCACCTTCCCGCCGGGCTGCTCGCCATCTACCTCTCGCTGATCTTCGGGGCGAGCCTCGGACCCGAGGTGGCCGCCATCGATATGGGCGGGAGCATGGGCACCCTTGCCGGCGACCGGCTGCAGAGCCGGGTGCGGACGCTCTCGAACGCCGGCATCGCCGGTGCCCTTGCCGGATTTGCGATCTATCTTCAGGTCACCAGGACAGCAGGTGGTGCCCTCTACCCGCTTCCATCGCCTGGAGAACTGCTCCCGCTGTACCTGGTCTACGCCGCGATCCTCGGTCTTGCCGGTGCGGCGGCGGGCGTCCTCTTCATCGGAGCATTTCGCCTCTTTTACCGCCTCACGACACCCATAGCCGGGCGGCACCTGATCAGGGGTGTTGCCGGGGGTGTCGGGCTCGGTATTGCCGGGACGGTCTTTCCGCTCGTGCTCTTCTCGGGACAGAACGAGTTCAAGACTGTCCTCGAGACGGGAGCAACGGCCGGTGCGGCCGTGCTGCTCCTGCTCGTCGCGGCGAAGATCTTAGCAAGCACATGGTGCATGGCGACGATCTTCAAGGGCGGGCCAATCTTTCCGCTGATCTTTGCGGGCGGGACGCTCGGTCTCGCCGTCAGCCTCCTGGTTCCCGCGATCCCGCCCGCCGTCGCCGTTCCCGCCGTCATGGCGGGGATGATCGTCTGCGTCCTCAAGATGCCGGCCGCGGTGATCCCTATCGTGGCGCTCGTCTTCCTGCAGTGGGAGATCCTGATCATCGTCGCTGTCGCGACCGTAGCCGGGTATTACACCACCCGGAGCGTCGCGATGTTTCCTCACGAGGGCAACGGAGGGGCGGGGTGACCGGCCCGTAAGACAGATGCCGGGGATGGAGAGGTCTGTTGCGGTTCAGGCGAGTCCCCTCATCTCCCCGTCAGCCTCTTTATCCTCGCAAGCGGTGAGGACCGTTCCAGGAATGCCGAGAGGAACCCGGCAAACTCCTCCTCCCAGCACTCCGCACCGGCCTTCACCGTCCAGCCCTGCTTCATCGACCGGCGGACGTGTTTGCCGAGCGCGACCTCAAAGAGAACCTTCGACCGGAGGAGGTCGAGAGCGCGGGTGAACGGCCGGGGCACCTCCACGACGTAGCGGCCGTCCTCGACATAGGGGCCGGCAAAGACCTCCTCCCGGACGTACTTTTCGAGGAACTTCTCCGCGTTCTCTCTTGAGGAGAGCGGCGGTCCGATATGCCGGCGCATTGCCGGGGCCTCCGCGACCATCAGTTCGAAGACGAGTATGCACCGCTCCTTCTCCATGCAGACGTCGATACGGTTGGCCGGAAACCCGTTCCGCTCCAGGAGCTCCCGGATCGACTCGGCAGACTTGCGGAGCTGCGGGACCACCGTGTCGGGCGTGTAGTCCGGTGTCGCAAAGATGACGGAGAAGAGATGCGTCCCCCGTGCCGCGAGCAGGCGGGCAAAGACCTCCTTAGTGAGCGGGGATGTCTTCGGCCGGCAGAAGAACGCCATCGACGGCTCCGCCAGGTAGCCCCGGGCGAGTTCGGCGAACTCGAACATCCGCGAGAGCGAGAGCGCCGCCGCCACGTTCCGCTCCGGGTCGACCGGGTCGATGACGACGAGCGGATCCTCGAACTCCTTTGCCCCGTGCTGCTCGATATCGATCACCTCGCCCGGTCTCCAGCGGGCGGCGGCCTCGAGAAGCGCGTGGAACCCGCCGTAGTAGATCGTCAGGACCTCGCAGAGGTAGCCGGAGAACCCCTCGGTCATGTGGTCCGACCCGTAGACCCCGCCCGCCTTCGCGAACTGCTTCAGGAGGAGGACGTCATCGGCGTAGTCGCCGATATGCGCGAGGATGTAGCGGGTATGGAACGGGGTCCGGTCCACGGCGCTTTTGATCTCGGTGGCGCTCGCGACAGCGTAGCAGGGGACGAGATCGATGTCGAGCGAGTCGATCGTCGCGTTGAGGTAGGGGTGCTCCGCGTACTTCTCGCGCCAGGTCGCACCGAACTCCCCGGCGATCCGGCGCGCGAGAGAGAGGCCCTGCTCCTGCAGGTCCTCGCGGGAGAGCGCGGGGTCAAAGAGCATGAAGACGTCGAGGTCCCGGTCGCCGCGGACGAAGGTGTCGCGGGCGACCGAGCCCACCATCATCGCCTTCGCCATCCCGGACCGCTCCACCGCCTCGATCAGGCGCTCTCCCATCACCCGGACGTAGGCCCGCTCCTCTGGCGTGGGGCGGATCCGATTGAGCACCTCTTCCTCGCAGGGATACCGGGTCAAAGCGGTACCTCCGCAAGGTCCTCGTAGATGGGCCCCCTGGGGGTCAGCGTGCTCTTCTTGAGACGGATCATCTCCACCCGGCACCGGCCGAGCGGTTCGCGGGGCAGGCATTCGACCTCCCGGCACTGCGAGGGATGGAACTCCTTGACGCGGGCAAGGGTTACGTGAGGGCGGAAGGGGCGGGTCTCCCGGGCAAAGCCGAACGGCAGAAGGAGATCGTCCACCTGCCGGGCAAGGGCGGCACTCTCCCCGCCGTCCGCGACGTCGCACCAGATCACCCGCGGCCGCCGCGGCGGGTTGCAGACCGGATGTCCGACCGTCAGGTCGAAGGGAGCGGCACGGACCGAACGGAGCGCCCCGATGATCGGTTCAATCTGCGCGGGATCGACTTCCCCGAGAAACTTGAGCGTGATGTGGAGGTTCGCGGGGTCGACGATGGCGAGCCGGCCGCCGGCCTGTGCCAGGCAGGTCTGGGACTCGCGGGCCTTCCCGCGGATATCCTCGGAGAGGTCGATTGCAACAAACGTCCTGACCATGTTACCGTACTATCGTGCCTCACTCTACAAAATGCTGATCGTCCGGCAGAGGCGCATCCGGCGGAACCGGGCGATCGGACACCGCAGGTAAGAATTCGGCAGTTATTATTCCCGCGATCC
>DALN01000162.1:7925-8077 GCA_002499455.1 Methanoculleus sp. UBA77
ATTACGACCGAAAATCCCGGGGGTTTTAACATTTCAGATACAGCGCAATTCATCGTCTATACACTTGAGTTCTGCCCGAACTGCGAGATTCTCAAGAATTTCCTGGCCTCCAGGGGGGCATCCTTTGTCGAGTGCGACATGGCGTCCGCCGA